>JAITSR010000009.1 GCA_031287655.1 Clostridiales bacterium | reverse complement strand
TTGATTTGCCGGCCGATTTCCCAATATGCGCCCACCATAGCAGTGTTTATGGCATTGAACGCATTTGTCCGCGCGTCGGCAAGGCAAAGGCGTATGCTTTCATAGACCTTTGAGTCTGATTGGGCAGTAAGCGACTGCTCTTTTCCCAAATTAGCAGTCAGTGACTGCTGAATTTCAGGCTGGCCTATTTTTTTATCGTCCATCATAGCACCCTCACTGTAGATAACGGCTATTCTTTTTCCAAGGCAATCCCGACTAAACTCAACATATAACAGTATAACATCTGACATTCCAAACGTTAAGTACCAAAAGCAAATCAACGGAGGCAAAAAAAATCGGCACAGTTCAATGCGAACTATGCCGTTTATTTTTCGATAGAGAAAATCCCTATCGCACCCCGCGCAAAGCGCGCGGGGCCGGATGGTTTTGGGTGGTCATACAAGTGAAAGCTGTAACGCCATGGATTGGCGTTACAGGGTGGAGCACGTTGGAGCGAGAAGGCGTAAGCAGTTTCGGAGTCCCCGCCGATGTCGTCAGTTAATATCGATCACCTGCCTTTGTCCCGAGCTCGTCTCCTGCTTGGGCAGGCTGATCCGCAAAACGCCGTTGTCGAACTTCGCGTTGATGCCCTCCTGCTTGATGTCCTCGACGCGAAAGCTCCGTGAGAACGTCCCGAACCGCCGCTCGCGCCGGACGTAGCTGCCGCTTTCCTCGCTCGATTCCGCCTTCTTCTCCGCAGAGATCGTCATGATGTCGTCATGGAGGTCGATCTTGATGTCCTCCTTTGTGAGGCCGGGCATCTCCGCCTCGATCACATATTCCTTGTCGAGGTCCCTGATGTCGGCGTTGAACGACGTCGAAAAACCGTTCTGGAACACCGGCAGGAAGTCGTCCCCGAAGAAGTAGTCAAAGATGTCCCGCGGCTTCCTTACCACGACCTGATTCTTCCTTTGCTCATACGGTGTCATACCAAACATAATAAAACCCTCCTTAATTTTTTACTCGTTTTTTGTTGTTTTTTGTCGCTTTGCCGCTGTCGCCCTTGTGGCTGCGGCGCTGTTACTCGGTCTGATTGTCGTGTGTCTTTGACTTTCTTTGACCTTAATAACATGATACACCCTTGGCGGCTTCCGCTCAACACCGATTTTCGCGCGGATCGGGCGGTTTATGGCGATTAACAGCTAACTTTGACTATCTTTGACCTTCGTTCTCACTTTTTCGCGGTTTTTCATCTTTTTTTGTAACCGGTCGGCGGTCGGCGCGTCCACAAGCGTCGCCGCGGCCGCACGCGCAAGCGCCGGCGCGGCCGGATCAAAGTCCCGTCGTCCGCGGCGCTGCGGCTTAGACCTTCTGACTGGCCGCGCCCGGTACGAGCCGGTACAGCTCGCGCGCGGCATCCTTGCTCGCGTGCTCGGATACGGACAGGACTTCGACGACCGTCGTGTTCGCGCCGAAGCGGATTTCAACGACGTCGCCCTCCTTGACCTCCGCGCCCGCCTTTGCGACCTTCCCGTTCAACTTGACGCGCTCGCTGTCGCAGGCTTCGTTCGCGAGCGTTCTGCGCTTGATCAGGCGGGATACCTTCAAATATTTGTCGAGCCTCATAAAATCAATCACGACCTCTCAGTTTTTTTAACGAATCAGCGGTTGACGTGTTCACAATCGTCGCCGCGGCCCCTTTTTCGCGCGATCTTGCGCGCGAGCCGACCGCGGCGGAGCGCGAGCTCGCGTTTTGCGGCGCTGTCCCGAAAGACCGGACCGTTGGCCAGCGCCTGCGCCTGATCGGCGTATTCCTTTGCCGTCTCCGGGTCCCGCGCCTTGTGCTCAAAATACTTCGCGAGCTCGATGTACGGGTAGAGGCCGACGACGGGAGAAAACGTCAGCAACCGCCGCCAGCAGCGGATTGCGGTCTCATAGTCGTTTTCGCGCTTTTTCAGGTTTGCGAGGCGGGCGAGCGCGCGCCGGACGATGGAAGCCCCCCCGCGCTCGACGCATAAGCCGAGGCAGCGCTCCGCGAGCTCGACGTTCCCGATCGACTCAAAGAGGCCCGCGAGGCCGAGCAGCTCGCCCCACCGCCTGCCGCCGACCGCGCGGGGCATGGCGAACGCCGCTTGCGCGGCCGACGCCGACTCCGGGGCAGCGACCGCGCCAACCGCACGGGGCGCGGCCGACGCGGCATTTGCCGCAAGGTCGCTGATGTATTTTATGACCGCCGCCATCGCGAGGATGTCCAAGCGGTTGTGCAAAAGGACGCGGTCCAGAAGATCGCGCTCCCGGTTCTCCAAATAGTCAAAATACACTTGCGGAATCAGGCTTCCGGGAATGTCTCCCTCGCGGCGCTCCGCGAGGACCGATTCCTCAAGCGTGACGAGGCGGCAGTTCTCGAGGCACTCGCGCCAGACGCGCCGCGCGACGTGCAGGAGGTCGAGGTGGCAGCCGGACGCCGGAAGGCGCGCGCCGTTCATGATAAACCGGCTCGCGAGCAGGTTCATGTCAAACGCCTTTCCATTATATGTCACGAGCGCGCCCCTCGCTTTGAGCTCGAGCGCGAGGTTTTGCAGCATCGCGGGCTCCTCGTCAAAATCCCGCATGAGGTATTGTTTGACGAGAAAGCCGCCGTCTCCGCAAAAATAACCGACGCCGATGAGGAACGCGACCGTCCCCGCGCCGCCGGAGAGCCCCGTCGTCTCCGTATCCAAAAACAGCAGGTCGCCGGGGCCGACGAGCTCGCCGCCCGTCAGCGCCGCAAACGGCTTTAAGTCAAGCTGTGAAAGTTCCGCCGCCGAGAAGCCGCCGTAGCGGAAGTCCCGGCCGTATGAAGTGACAATCGTTTCACACATGAATCCATTGTACCAGAAAGCCACAAAAATGAACACCGTAAAAAATCAGTCAGCGGCTAACGTGTTCACAATCATCACGCAGCTCAGTCGTCGGCGGAGAGCGTGTCGTAGAACGTTGTGGAATAGAGCCACTCCCCGGACGCGTTCAGATAGCCCTTGCGCGTTCCGGTTTCCGCGTAAAAAATCCCGTCCCCTGTGGCCAGCGCGTATCCGGAAAAGCTCAGTGTGCGATAGTCACCCTTGAACAGGACTTTTAGCGAGTCAGGGTCAAAAACCGTGTAGCGCTCCTTTGCGTAAGCCGGATCGCGCACAAGTCCGTTGAAGGACTCCGCGAGCAGGTAGCGGCCCCCGTATGCGCTCCCAATATATTGGTAAGCGGGCTTTAGCAGCCAGCCATCTCCATCCGTCATCAGCTCGGAAAGCCCGTCTCCAATGCGCGCGAGCCCGGTCACATACTGGTCGGCGTCGGCGCCCGGCACGCGACACTCAAGGGATACGAGGTCGCCAAAGACGTTTTGCATACGGAGCGCCTCCGTATCCTCAAACACCTCAACACCGTTCGCGTCGAGCAAGTAGGTTTTTTCAAACCAGCCCAAAACGTTCGCCGTCTCGCCGCGATACCACTCCGTCGGGACCGCGGCCCCGCCGCGCGACGTCACGACGGCTTCGCCGGTCTCGTAAATCGAATAGAAGTCTCGTGCGGTCAAGCGCTTGCCGGACTTGTCGATCAGCATTGAAACGACATGTTCCGCGCCCTCATCCGCCTTTTCTACGGCGATCAGGCGGTCCTTTGACGCAGATTTCCGGATTTCGTGCCAAAGCGGCTCGGTGAGCCGCCGGAAGCGCTCGTCCATCAGGCCGTATTGATAGTCGCCCGGCTTGCCGACCGGCGCCCGCATCACCGCCGAGTAGATGTAGACGCCCTGCTTTTCCGCCCAAATGACGGAGTCGACCTCGCGCGGCAGCTCGCGCGTCGTGCGGCCGTCCCGATCCACGACACGAAGCGCGCCGTCCTTTTTGAATATAAACTCCCCGTCGTGATACGTCCAGAACAAATCGAAGACCTCGCCGCCCACGGCCGCGCCGCCAAGGTCCGCGAGTTGACATGTCTCACGGCTTTCGCCGCGGCTGTCGGCGCTCGTGCTGCGCAAAATGCGCCTGTCGCCGCCGTATATTTCCAAATCCAGCCGGACGTCCGGCCCCTGCCCGATGTCCTGCGAGGCGAGTCTTTGCCCGTCTTTTCCGATCAGGACTTGGTAAAAATACGAAAGACCGTCCGAAAGCTGCCCGATATAGTTCCCGTCCGCGTTGATCGCGGCGATGTTGAGATGCGGGTCCGTGATCGTCAACAACACCTCTGCGCCGGGACCGATCAAATCCGCGCGTATGCGCGTCGCGCCGCTCCGCTGCCCCATGTCAATTACGAACTCGCGGTTGCCGCCATAGTCGATCAGCCCCATGTCGTCCCGCTTGAAAACAGACGCGAAGTAGTAGAGGGGCCGCGGCGCGTAGGGATCATATGCCCCCTCTTCGATCGCCGCCGCGTCGTGATTGACTGTATAGTATTGGTCGTATTGCGGTTGGATCACGAGCGCGCCGTTCTCGTCGACGAAGCCGGTCCTGCTGTTGATTGTGATCGGAAAGAGGTTCCGGGGCGCGGCGGCCGATGAACCGGACGGGGCAGATGGTGAACCGGACGGCGGAGCGGGCGGCGGCGGCGACATATTCGGGGAGACAGAAAGGCTCGGGGACGGGGCCGGGCGCGTCGGCGTATAGCCCGCGAACTCGATCAGCGCCGCGCCCTCGGGGCCGCATATCAAGTCATAGAGTTTGCGCGCGGGGCTGTCGTCCGGCTCCGACGCGCGGATCACAGCGTAAAAATCCTGCGTGAACGGATACGACCCGTCGCGGATCGTGGCATCCTCACACGCGACGCCGTTGACGCCGAGCGCGCGGACACCGGCGAGGCGGTACATATTATGGAAGTAGTAGTAGACGGAATAGCCGATCGCGTTTGGACCGTTGTTGTATTCCGCAATCCTTTCGATAAGAGCGCCCATCCCTGTGGCCGTCTTTTCGACCGGGCTTTCCATCATCGGCAGACCGCGCATGACAAGGTTTTCCATCATCACCTGACTGCCGGAGCCCGCGTTGCGCGCAAAGGCCGCGATCTCGCCGTCAGCGCCGCCAAATTCCGACCAGTTTTGGGCCTCCCCGGAGTAGATTTTGGCAAGCTGCTCCGGCGTGAGCGAGTCGACCGGATTGTCCTCGTTGACGAGGAACACGAGCGCGTCCCTGCCGATCGGTGTCATCAGAAGCGCGTCGCCGTTCTTTTGAAGGGCCTCCCGCGCAGAACTGAGCTGCTCCCCCGACGGTTCATACACAAGCAGCAGGTCGGCGTTGCGGTACGCGAGCGCTTCAAAAGAAGGTCCCGTCTTGGTGTGCTCGATCGCAGCCTCCGCCTCGGCCTGCCCCATGCCTGTGACGGCGCGCGCGAGCGCGATTGAGAGTGGGAGTGTCGCCGTCGAGCCGTCGACGCTCGGATAGTCGCGAAGCTCAAGGCGAAGCGACACGGGCGGCGGAGTGGGCGGCAATAGGGGAGGCGGCGTTGACGGCGGCGCGGAGGGCAACGCGGGCGCATGTGCGGGCGGCGATGATACTGGGTGCGGCCCCGCCCCCGACGGCGACGATGCCGACGGGATATCCGTAGACACTGTCCCTGTGGTCGGCGCGTCCGTCGTCTCCGCGTCCGGCGTCGCCACGATAGCCGATGTCGCCGCGGT
>JAITSR010000457.1 GCA_031287655.1 Clostridiales bacterium | reverse complement strand
CATTTTCCAGTGAACAATACAGCGCGTAGTATTTCCCGTCCGCGTTGATCCGCCGCGTCAATTCCCTTAGCAGTGTCGTCTTGCCGGTCTGGCGCGCCGCGTGGATCACGAAATACTGTTTATCCTGTACCAAGGAAAATACTTCCGCCCCCAACCTGCGCACGGCGTCTATCATATAGTGATCTTGCGGGTTGCAGGGCCCCGCCACGTTGAATATGCGCCTCATAGACACTCCCCTTTTGCTTTGGACAAGCCAACTTTAGTAATTTGTCTCGCGGAGCTGGAAGTAGGACTTCGGATGGGCGCAGACCGGGCAGCTTTCATATGCCTTTTTGCCTTTGTACACATAGCCGCAGTTCGCGCACTTCCACTCGACTTCCTCGTCGCGCGCGAACACGCGGCCTTCTTCGATGTTCCGCTGCAGCGCGCGGTAGCGTTCCTCGTGCAGCTTCTCGATCCCCGCGACGCCCTCGAACTGCGCGGCGATCACCGGAAAGCCCTCCTCGCGCGCTTCTTTGGCCATGCGCGCGTACATGTCCGTCCACTCGTAGAGTTCGCCGGCCGCGGCGTCCTCAAGGTTTTCGGCGGTCTCGCCGACGCCGTGAAACAGCTTGAACCACAGCTCGGCGTGCTCCTTTTCGTTCGCGGCGGTCTCCTCAAAAATCTTCGCGATCTGCTCAAAGCCGTCCTTCTTTGCTCTGGACGCGTAGAACGTGTACTTGTTCCGCGCCTGCGACTCGCCCGAAAACGCCTCCACTAGGTTTTGATACGTCTTGGTCCCTTTTAACTCCGGCATAAATAATCAAACCTCCCCTTTTTTGTTTTCATGATGGTTTTGCAGTCGTGTTCGCAGCCGTGAGGGGCATATGCAGAATGTCGCGGGCGACCACGATCCCGGTCACCGACGCCTGCATCAGCCCGCGCGTGATCCCCGCCCCGTCGCCGATCGCGTAAAGCCCGGCGATCTTTGTACGGAAACGTTTGTCGACGTCGAGCTTTGACGAGTAAAACTTCACCTCGACGCCGTAGAGCAAAGTGTTTTTGGAGTACAGCCCCGGCGCGAGTTTGTTGAACGCGACGAGCGACTCGATAATGCTCGTGAGGTGCCGGTGCGGCAGCACAAACGAGAGGTCGCCCGGGATTGCGGACTCGAGCGTCGGAACCGTCGTGGACTTTTTGAGCCGGGTCGCGTCCGTGCGCCGCCCCGTAAGCAGATCGCCGAGACGCTGGACCATAATCCCGCCGCCCGTCAGCATGTTGCCGAGCGAGGCGATGTATTTTCCGTATTCGATCGGCTGGCTGAACGGCTGCGTGAACCGCGTCGACACAAGCATTGCGAAGTTCGTGTTGCGCGTGCGGAGCGCGGGGTCGGCGTAGCTGTGCCCATTGACGACCGCGATGCCGCCGTCGTAGTGTTCCTCGCTGACAATGCCGCCGGGATTCATACAGAATGTCCGTACCTTGCTCTCAAACGTGTCGGAGTAGTAGACGAGCTTTGCTTCATATAGGTACTTTGTGAGATGGTCCGTCACGGCGTTGGGGACCTCGACGCGGACGCCGATGTCGACCTCGTTGTTGCGCACCGGGATTCCGTGCATGTCGGCGGCGTCTTTTAACCATGCCGCCCCGCCCCTGCCCGGCGCGGCGACGACGGCCCCGGCCTCGGCCTTCCACTGTTTGCCGTCGCTGCCGCGCAGCGTGACCACAAGGCCAAAGCCCGGCGCGCCGCCGGTGCGAACGCCGCCCGCCTCGCCCGGATGATCCGCGCCGCCCATGTTGTCCGCGCCCCACAAATCCGCGCCGCCGTCCGGCGTTTTTTGCCCGTTCTGTTCGATCGAGACGGCCTCCGTCAGCTCGAGGAACCGAAACGATGGCTGCGCCTCAAGGTACTGATACATCCGGCGCAAAACGTCAAAGGCGTACTCCGTACCCATGTGCCGCACGGGACAGGGGATAAGCGAAATGTTGTGCTTTGACGCCTCGTAGCGGATTTCCTCGACCCTGCGGTCGTCCCGCCCATGCACCGTATCCGGCGCGCCAAAGCGCGTATAGTAGCCGTCCGCGTATCGGATCAGCTCATGCGAGACCTCGCGCCCGAGGTAGTCGACGATGTTTCCGCCGACGTCCTCCGAAAGCGACAGCTTGCCGTCGGAAAAAGCGCCCGCGCCCGCCCAGCCGCTCATGATCGAGCACGGCTTGCAGCCCGCGCATTTTTTGTTCTCCCGCGCGGGGCAGACGCGGCTGTCGATCTTGCGGCCCGCGTCGACCATCAGCACGCGCAGTCCGGCATTTTTTTCCGCGAGCTCGAGCGCCGTAAAAATCCCGGCGGGCCCGGCCCCGATGATCAGTATGTCATATTTTTCCATATATTGATTTACCTCCGCCAACCGTATATAATGAAAACCGTTGACGTTTCATCCCAAAAAATTTGAAAGGTTTGATACCTTCGGTATGAATAGAACCGATCTGGATCGAATGTTCGTAATAATATTCATCTTTGTCGCGCTAACCTTTATCCTACTGTATCGCTGGATAAAAATCAAGGAACGTGGCGAAGGGGCGGGCGGCGCGGGCGGCGCGAATTTGGACCCGGGCGGCGGCGGTATGAGCGCGGACCCGGGGCGGGGCGGAGGCGCGGAGGCTGCGGGCGGGGAGCTCGGCTTTGTCTGGCGGCGCAGATTCTACGCGATCACGGCGCTGGCGCTCTTTTTGCGGATCGCGTTTGCGAGCGCGATCGAGGGCTTCCCCTCGGACATCATGTGCTTTAAAGGCTGGTCGCAGGCGGCGGCGGAAAATTTTTTCACGCTCTATGACAGAGGCGCGGACTGGTTTATCGACTACCCGCCCGGATATATGTACGTCCTGCTCGTGATCGGCAAAATACGCGAAATCTTTCAGATTCCGAGCGAGAGCGGTCTCTACACGCTGTTGGTCAAGCTGCCGTCGATCCTCGCGGACGTCCTGTCCGGCATGCTTCTGTACGCCTTGGCCGGTTTGGGTCAAAACGCCGCGCCGCGTGAAGGCGGCGGACTCGCGCGGCGCATCGGCGGCCACGCTGTCGGCGGGCTCACGGCAGACGGCCATACCGTCGTCGCCGGGCTGTCCGAGCGGACACGCCTTTTGATCACGGCCTTCTACTATTTCAATCCGGTCGTGTTTTTCATCTCGACGATCTGGGGTCAGGTCGACTCGATCATGACGCTTCTGATCCTCGCGGCGGTCCTGTGCCTTCTGCGCGGCCGGCATTGCGCCTCGGGCGTTTTCTACGCGCTCTCCGTGCTCCTAAAGCCGCAGGGCATCATCTTTTTGCCCGTCGCGTTTTTTCTGCTGCTGCACGGGCTGATCACCCGCGGGGACTGGCGCGCGCCGCTCAAAACCGCGCTCGGGGCGATCGCCACGGCAGTCGTTGTGACTTTGCCGTTTGAGCTCCGGCACGGGGCGGACTGGGTGATTAACCTGTATTCCAATACCCTCTCCGGGTATAAACTCGCCTCGATGAACGCGTTCAATTTTTTCGCGCTGATCGGCGGCAACTGGAAGGACGACTCGGAGACGCTGTTCCTGTTCTCCTACGCGACGTGGGGGATGCTCGCGATCGTGTTCTTTACGGCGCTGACCGGCCTTTTTGTGTTCCGTATGAGAGCGCAAAAAACCGTGCCGGACTGCTACACGATGTTGATGGGCTCGGCGCTCCTGCTGTTCAGCGTCGTGACGTTCGGGCATCGGATGCATGAGCGCTACTTTTTCCCGGTCATTTTGCTGCAGCTCGCGGCGGGCTTGTTTTACGAAAGCGGCGGGGATTCGGGGGAATCGGGCCGCGCCCGGCGTCCGGGCGGCTTTGGCGGCTTTGGCGGCCTCGGTGGCGCGCTGCTTTCCCATGCGTGGATTACACTGTCCGGCTTTCTCAATGTGCTTTTTGTCTTTTCGGCGTTTTACACGAACTCCAGCTCGGCTTTTTATGAGAACGCGTGGATTTATGTGATTTCCGCGCTGAACGTCTCCGCCGCGGTCTTCTTGTGGATACACGCGTTTCGGCGCATGATGCGGGGCGGCGGCCTTCGGGACAGCCTGCGGGAGCGGCGGGGGGGCGCCCCCCGTGCCGCCGTTCC
>JAITSR010000444.1 GCA_031287655.1 Clostridiales bacterium | reverse complement strand
CCCTTTGAGCGAGAGCGGGACCGTAAATTCAAAGCCTGTCGCCTGCGCCGCAAGGCAGGATTTGATGAAGCGGGAAACGTGGTATGGCTCGCCCCAGAGCAGAAGATTCGTGCTGCCATAGTTCCAGAGCCGGTATTGCAGGTCGTAGGTCCGCGGCTGGCGCTGCAGATCGTCATATGAATAGCGGCGGCTGCCGTTAAAATTCCCGCCGTGGCGCATTTCCTCGCTGCGCAGCTGGAGCATTTGATAGGGGAGACCGATGTGCTCGCACCACGCCTTTGTCGGGACCGTGACGTTCAGCCCCGCGTCCGCCGCATGTGCGATCATCGCGTCGGTCAGCCCCTTGGCGCGCAGATCCAGCCCGACCCGCCGCCCCGTGCCGGCGATCGAGTCGATCATGCCAAACCAGAATTCCTCGGCGGTATTTGTGCGCCGACCGTCCTTTTCGCGTTTTACGCCGGCCTCCATGTTGACGCGGAAGGAAAGCGTGTCGATCTCCGGGCATTGGATCAGCAGCTCCGCGATGGATTTTTGCGCGTAGTCGGCAAAGAGGTCGTCCGGCGGACTGTTTTCAACCAAATAGTCCTGATTGGAGGTCCACGGCTTTTGCTGCCAGATGCCAAAACAGAACTCGACGCCGTGGTCGTGCAGCGTCCGCCCGATGCGGCGCAGCATTGCGAGACAGCGGCCGCGGCGCTCCGCGTGGTCTTTTCCGGCGATCCCGACGACGGACTCGTAACCGGGTGTTTTTACGAGAAAGGGATAGGGCGGGGACATATACGCCGTATCAAAGCCCGTGATCAGCTGCAGGCGGTTGATGCGGTTCTCCGCAAGCCGCGCGGCGTAATACGTCCAAAAATCATCTGAAAAGTACCATGTGTCATCCCGCTCGCTCATGATAAAACGCCCCGCAACGCGGACCGCGATGGCCGGATACTCAATCGTGACCGGACATTCAGCCGAAACCGGGTATTCGGCGCCGGAGGGGCTCCCGATGGCTGCCGCAAGTTCGAGCGCGGGCGGACCTTCGCTTACGACCCGCGCGGCGAGCTCGCACAGCGCGTATAACACGCCGCGTTCATCCGTGCCGCCGCAGACCGTGACGGTTTGCCCGTCGCCGGTCGGGCAGCGCGCGAGCACTACGCCCTCCGGCTTGTTTTCCGCGGAAACGCCGCCCCGCGCCAGAGTCATTTCAACAAAGCGCTCGCCTGTCTTTCCGGTCAGCAGCAGATAATCCCTCCGGGTTGAATCTTTGGGTGAATCGCCGGACGTGTTTTGCACGTTTTGCGAGCGGCCCCAAAAACCGGCGCGCACGACTTGTAATCCGCGCGCCTCCGCCGCGTCCGTGAGCTTTTTTAACCCAAAGGCTACGGGCGGCGTAACGTCGCCGCGGCAGATCAAGATCAGCCTGCCTTTTTTTTCAACGCTTGATTCGGACATGATTGTGACCATTCCTTCCTTTCTCTGCCTTCTTCTCGTCCGGATACGCCGGATAGGTCTACCAATCCCGGACGGAGCCGTCATACGCCCTCAGGCGCGGCTGTTTTGGCGGTCGAAAGCCCGCCTGCGCCGCATCCAGCGCGTCCTCATAGACCGTGACGCCGAGCCCGGGGCCTTTGGGCGGCAGGGAATACCCGGCCTGATACGCCGGCCAGCCGTCCACAAGCTTTTCCTTGCGCGCGTCATAGCTCTCGGGGTTGCAGAACGCCGCCTCGACGACCGCCAGATTGTCGATCGCAAAGGACGCGTGCATGATCGCGGCCATCGCGAGCGGCCCCTGCGTGTTGTGCGGCACGACCGAGATGCCGTAGGTCTGCGCGTAGGACGCGATCTTCATCATCTCCGTGATGCCGCCGCAGTGGCAGACGTCGGGCCGCGCGTAGTCGATGCTGTTGCTCTCGAACAGCTCGCGGAAGTCCCAGCGGCTGTGGCA
The DNA here is from genome assembly GCA_031287655.1 of Clostridiales bacterium. Taxonomy (GTDB): domain Bacteria; phylum Bacillota; class Clostridia; order WRLR01; family WRLR01; genus JAITSR01. The sequence goes on along the minus strand of JAITSR010000444.1, from coordinate 2,352 downwards.
GCGCTCCCCGGTCGCGATCGGGACCGGCGTCTGGGCGCGGAGCGCCTTCATCATCGCGGGATTTTCCTGGCGCAGCGGGTCCTCCAAAAAGAAGATATTGTATTTTACCGCTTCCTGCGCGAGCTTTACGGCCCAAGGCAGGTCATAGCGGCCGTGACACTCGAGAATCAAATCCGTCCCGTCCCCGACGGCCTCACGGATCGCCGCGAGGTATTCCAACTGCTGTGCGACACCCGCCGCGAAATCGAATTCACGCCGCGCGTCCATATCATGGAACGCGCGAAAGCGGATCATTGTACAGCCGGTCGCCGCGAGCGCCCCGGCCTTTTTTGCGATCTCAGAAGCGGTTTTTGCGGCGACGTGGCCATATAGGCGCACCTTGTCGCGCGCGAGCCCGCCCAGCAGCTCATAGACCGGCAGGCCCAGCGCCTTGCCCTTCAGGTCATACAGCGCCATGTCGACGCAGCTGATCGCGGCCATGTGCGTCGGCCCGCCGCGCATGAAAAGGTCGCGGAACAGCGATTGCCAGAGGTACTCAATGCGGAAGGGGTCCTCGCCGATCAAATAGCCCTCCAAATCTTTTAGCATCCCGAGCGCGGACTGCGGAAAGTAGGGGATCGTCGCCTCTCCAAAACCGCAGACGCCCTCGTCGGTCATGATTTTCAGGTAGACGCCGGTCGGCGCTGTAAGCCATGTTTTGATTGCCGTGATTTTCATAGGGACCTCCATCGTCCATGCCGTCAATTTTTCGTGATAGAAACCGCGGGCGCAAATTCGTATCCGCATTTGCGCCCGCGTCACGCCAATACTTGCCGCGCCGTCTCGCAGCGGCGGCCTTTTGCCACTATCCTATTGTGTTTGCGCGCCCATGTCAATGCCAAATATTGGGATATTATTGCGCCGCGGACTCCGCCGCGTCATACTTCTCGTTGTACATGGCCTTTAGCGCCTCGTAGTCGGCGATGTTCTTTAACGAGTCGACCCACGCGTCAAACTCGGCAAGGCTCTTTCGCCCGCTGACAAAGGACATCACGGCCTCGTTGATCTCGGTCTCGAGCGGCGTCACGATGTTCGCGCGCTGATCCATTTCATCCGTCGTCAGGTTGATCGGGGGCGCGATCTCGTTCGGGAACACGGAGTCATGCCCGCGCTCATAGTCGTTCGTGAATTTCCAAATATCCGGGTAGAAAAAGAACTTGCCTTCGGCAAACACCGGAATCTGCTTGAACACGCCCGACCACGCCTGCCGCTCGTCCGGCGCGCGGATGCCCGTAAAATTTGTCGCGGATGTGATCATGCCGTATGGCTCGATCGCGGAACGCGGCGCGGGGTTGTCCAGAATCTCATCGATAAACTGCTTTTTGCCGTCGACGATATTGTATGTGATCCCCTCAATGCCCCAGTTGACCAGCGAGACCATCTCGTCGGAATACTGGTAATCCAGCATCTTTACAAGCAGCTCTATATACTTGCTCTTTGACGAAATGACACTGCCGCTGCCGCCGAGCAGTTTGTAGCCCTCCCATTGGGAACCGGGCTTCCAGCCGAGCTCGCCTTTATAGCTCAAGGGGCGCGGCGCGTATGCCCACTTTACGTTGGTGTCGACGCCGGCGTTGTTGACGCGGCCCGATTCACCTGTCCAGAAGCCGGGGACCATGAAATGCCGCCCGTTCAGCATGTATTCAATACCCTGGTCGCCGGTGTGCGTGCGGTATTCGGGATCCAAAAGTCCTTCGGTGTAGAGTTTGTTGCCAAATTCCAACGTTTTGTAGTAGGCCTCCTTGTTGTCCACGGGCGGAAAGACGTAGTTTTCGCCGTCGTAATAGAATGTACGGAACGTCTTGTTGACAAGGAAGAACATCGAGGCGGCGTTGTAGTTGTTGTCTCCGGAGGAGATGCCTGAGCCGATCGGGTAGGACTCGGGATAGATCTCTTTGATCCGCTTGGCCGCCTCGTAAAACTCGTCCTGCGTCTCGGGGATTTTGATCCCATTCGCCTCAAAGGCGTCCTGCCGATAGATCGGAACCTGCTGGTTGCCCCAGTGAAAGCCTTGCTCCCCCTCGGCAAACTGGTAATAGTGTTCGCCGTCCAGAATGATCTTCGCTTTGTTGTTATTGCTGTCCAGCCATTTATTATAGTAGGGCGTGATGTTTGAATACTGGCTCAGCTCAACCAGCAAGCCCGCCTTGCCAAGGTCTGTGATCTGATAGAGGTCGCGCGCGATGAACACGTCGTCAAATTCACCGGAAGCCATATAGACGTTCGTGATGTCGCCCCACTCGCGGTAGTTGATGTTGTTCCAGGTGATGTCCAGATTGACGCCGAGGTAGTCCTGCATCTCCTTCATCCATT
>JAITSR010000441.1 GCA_031287655.1 Clostridiales bacterium | reverse complement strand
ACACGGGATTCTTGTTTTTCGCAATGGTTGTGGTGTATACTAAAAATATTGGTGGTAACAGGTCAGACATGGGAATCATTCCCCTCCGCCGGAGGGGAATGGAGGCGGTCTGACCAGTTACAGCGTATTCTCATCGGGCAGCGTGGGGGGATTATGTGGTTTTGTAGAATATTCAACGGCGCTTACCGCGGCGTCGTCCGCGACGACGAACTCCTTCGCAAGCTCGACCTGATTGCGATCTCCGCCGCGGTCGGTACGATCCTGTTTTCCAATACGGGCGGCGCGGCGCTGACGGGTTACGCCTCCGCTTTCGGCGCGGGCGAGTTTATGTTCGGCCTGATCTCCGCGCTGCCGGTCCTCGGCAGTCTCATGCAGCTCTTTGTCTCCTATATGATCTTAAAAACCGGCAAGCGCAAGGCGCTGTTTATGGTCGGGGGCATTATTCAGCGGACGCTGTGGACCGCCACGGCGGCGATCCCTTACTTTTGCCCCGAGCAGTTCGCGCGCTACCGCGTGTGGGTGCTGCTCGTGATGATTACGCTGGCCGCGATGTCGGGCTCCTTTGTCGGTGTCACGCACACGTCTATGGTCGCGGAGGTCGTGCCGATTGACATCCGGGGACGATACCTCACGACCCGCCAGCGCATCACAACGATCTTCTCGCTGCTCGCCGGGCTGGGCGCGTCCTATGTGCTCGACCACTTTACGGGTTTTTCCGGCTACACCTTCGTGTTCGCCGTCTCGGGGCTTGCCGGGCTGACCGACATTCTGCTTTATGTACGGTTCCGCTTCCCCGAGACGCCGCGCTCGGAAAAGAAGTTCTCGCTTGCCGACGGCTTTCGGGAGTGCTTTCGTTCTCCGAAAACGCGGAATTTCCTGATTTTTTGGGCGGCGTGGGGTTTTGCGATCAACTTCTCATCCGCGTTTTTCAGCAAATACGCGATCGATGTTCTGAAGCTCTCGTTCACACAGATTATCCTGTTCGGGCAAATCGCCTCGAATGTTGCGGTCGTCCTGATCGTTCGCCGATGGGGGCGGTTTATCGACCGCTACGGCTGCGCGCCGCTCGTGATGTTCACGGGGACCGCGACCGCCGTGCTCACGCTGATCTGGCTGCCCGCGACGCCGGGCAACTTCGTGCCGCTGCTCCTGTTTAACCTGCTCGGCGGTTTTGTTTGGTGCGCGAACGACGTCAGCGCGGTCAATATGCAGCTCTCCCATACGCCGGACATCGGCAGACCGCTCGCGCTCGCGATCTACGCCGTCGTGACGTCGGTGGCCGCCGCGGTCGCGTTCATCTCGGGCGGGGCTTTTCTTGAGCTGACCGCGCCGGTCATGGCGCGGGCGGGGCTTACGATCTTGGGGACGCCGTTCGACCATTATAAGCTGCTGTTCTGTATCGCGACGGCGCTGCGTCTCGCGGCGGTACTCGTCTTTTTGCCGCGGGTCTGGAACGAGAAGGAAATGACGGTGCGCGAGGTCTACGCGGACATCTGGCGCAGGCTCGTGAACTATTTCCGTATGCTCCGCGTCGCGTTCGTCGTCTACCGGCGCAAAAAAGCCCTCGCGCGCGCGGCCGCCGTCGCCGACGACGAAGGCGGCCCGGACGGTCCGGGCCGCCTTGGCGGCGGATCGAATAATTTGCGCGACTTGGGCGAGGATCTGGGCGACGACCCGGACGACCCGAACAAATAGTAAATCGAAATAATGATTACGCCCGATGTTTAAACCAGACGATTAGACCGGAGATTAAACCAGACGTTTGAACCAGTCCGCGCCGGGCTTGCCCTCCGTCTCACAGAACCGGTCCCACACATAACCGAGCGGCATCGTCTTGCACTCCTCGAGCAGTGCGAGCCGCAGTGTCAGGTCGCCTTCGTTTTCCGCGCGGCGCAGCGTATCGAGCGGACTCAGCAGCGCCGCGAGCAGGGCCTTTCGCGCGTTGCGCGCGCCGATTGCGAGCGCGGCGATCCGGTTTAAGCTGCCGTCAAAAAAGTCTAGTCCGATGTGGACGCGCCCGAGCCCACCGCAGTTCACAATCTCCTGCATGATCGCGCGCGTCTCGTCGTCCAGCGCGACGACGTGGTCGCTGTCCCAGCGGACCGGCCGGCTGACGTGGAGCATCAGCTCATGTCCAAAGGCGAGGTACGACGAAATTTTGGCCGATACGGCCTCGGTCGGGTGGAAATGGCCCGCGTCCATGCACAGAATACAGTTTTTGCGGTCCGCCACATAATTGGTGTAAAACTCGTGTGAGCCGACGACATAGGTTTCGCTGCCAATACCAAAGAGCTTGCTCTCAACCGCGTCGATGTTGTGCCGACGGTCGACCGGCTCGGCGAAAATCTGATCAAACGACTGTGCGAGCCGTTCGCGCGGGGCGAGCTTGTCAACCGTAAAGTCCTTATAGCCGTCGATCACCCAGTGATTTGTGACGCAGACCTGCCCGAGCGCCTGTCCGAAAAACGCGCCGACTTTGCGGCTTCGCTTTCCGTGCTCGATCCAGAAATCGCGGATATGCGCGTCCGCGCTCGCGAGCGTAAAGCCGGAGTCTGAGAGCGGGTGGGAAAAATACGTCGGGTTAAAATCGAGGCCGATTCCCTGCCGCTTCGCGTAATCGACCCAAAAGTCGAAGTGGCGCGGCTCAATCGCGTCGCGGTCGACCTTTGCGCCGTCGGTATCAAGGTAGATCGCGTGCAGCGCGAGTTTTGTCGCCCCCGGGATCAGGTCGAGCGCGCGCGTCAAATGCGAAAGGAACTCATCCCGGTTCTTTGGTTTGCCGGGCGCGCTGCCCGTGACCGCGACCCCGCCGGTCAGTACGGAGTCAAAGTTTTCAAAGCCCGTCACGTCGTCGATCTGCCAGCAGTGTACGGAGATCGGCGTCTCCTTCAGTGTTTTTAAGGCCTTTTCGGTGTCCACGCCGATCGCGGCGTAAGCCTCCCGCGCCGCTTGATAATTGCCGTTTCCGTCCATCATCCTATATCTCTCCTTCATTTGATAGAAACCCATGCACGCCGCGCGGCGCAAAAACCGCGCTACAGCTTGCTGACCTGATAGACGCTCTTTTTGAGCCAATCCTCATTGAGCTTGATACCCCAACCGGGGCCGTCCGGAATCACCGCTTTCCCGCCTGTGATCGGCGGCGCGTTCAGGTATGCCGCCTCCTCCCACTCGTGAAATTCGACGCCGCACTCAAGGTGAGAATAGGGCAGCTCGACGACCGACATGAAATGCAGACCCAGCACATAGAGCGGGGAGCGGTTCGATGTGTGCGGCGTCACCGGAATCCCCTTTTTCGCGCATGCCGCCGCGACCCGGAGCGCGCGTGTAAATCCGCCGATGTATAGCAAGTCCGGCTGCGCGACGTCGACGATACGCTCCCCGATCATTCGATCCCACGAGCCGTCCATATAGTCCTGCTCGCCCGCCGCGACAGGGAGCCCGAGCTTTTCGCAGGCCTCCCGCACCTTTTTTACCTCGTCAAGCTCCCAATAGGGACACGGTTCCTCAAACAGCGAGACCCCGTTTTCCTTTAAGAAATGCGCAAACTCGATCGCGCGGCCGGACGAGAAATTGCCGTTCACGTCGACGATGAGTTTGATCCCGTCAGGCAGCGTCTTTCGCGCTCTCGTCACAAATTCCTCGGTACAGCCCGGATAAAAATCAACATCCCGGTTGACGGGGATTCCCGGATGCAGCTTGACCGACTGAAAACCGTATTTTTCACAAAAGCCGAGCAGCCGGTCGGCCTCCCCCTGCAAAGGCTGCGGGTTCCGCCGCATACTCGAGGCGTAGAGGGGAATCTCGTCCCGTTTTTTGCCGACCATGTCCGCGACGGTCTTGTTCTCCTGTTTTGCGGCAAGGTCCCAGAGCGCCGTGTCGATCCCTGCCGCCGAACGGACGACAAACGACCCGAGAAACTTATACTGCCGCCGAATGATGTCGTCCGCAAACTCCCGAAAGTCCGCGGTATCCTTGCCAAGCACAAGCGGCGCGGCCAACCGGTGTACGATCTGCGCCGTGATATCCGCGCTGAACGGCGCGGTCATCCCCCATCCTTCGGCATCCCCCGCCCGCACGCGTACCATGCACTGATTCACATCCGCGTAGGTCTCCACAGCGGTGATTTTCATCGGCATATCCTCCCTTTGTCCGGCATATTATTCTACTTTACCGTTCTTGTTTTAAAGTTTCATCGCTCACACTTTATAATGATGTCGTCTGTTTGTCAAGATTACAGATTATACCATTATGTCAGAATAAATATTGGAAATAAAGATTTATCTTGACATAACGCAGTTTTCAGAAGATACTGAGCATGGAGGTGGTCCGCTTGCAAAGAAAAATCGAGGCCCGGCTGCTTGAATGGAAAATGCGCTCCGAAAGCCGGAGGCCGCTTCTGCTCCATGGTGCGCGGCAAGTGGGAAAAACATACATTCTCAATGAGTTCGGCGAAAAGCATTATCGGCATACCGTATATGTAAATCTGGAGACGAATCTGGCCGTCGCGAGGTATTTTTCTGACGACATCAGCCCGGAGCGGCTTATCCGCTTTTTGGAGACCACGGTGAAAGCCGTTATCACGCCCGGCGAGACCCTGATTATTTTTGACGAGGTGCAGAGTTGTGAACGGGCGCTGACTTCACTGAAATATTTTTGCGAGAACGCGCCGGAGTACCATGTGGCCGCCGCCGGAAGTCTGCTCGGCGTGGCGATCAACCGAAAGCAATACTCCTTCCCTGTCGGCAAGGTTGAGAGCGTGACGCTCTACCCTCTGGATTTCGAGGAATTTCTTTGGGCGGTTCATGAGGAACGGCTGGCCGACGAGATACGCCGCTGTTTTGACGGCAAAGAACCGTTGCCGGAGGCGCTGCACCTTCGCGCGATTGAGTTGTACCGCTATTACCTCATCGTTGGCGGGATGCCCGCCTGCGTAGACGCCTTTGCCCAAAAAGGGAAGCTGGTGCTTATTCCCACGATTCAGAATGAAATCGCGAACGCCTATGTGGCGGATATGGCAAAATACGCCGGGCCTGACGAAACGGTGAAAATTCGCGCCTGTTTCAATTCCTTACCTGCGCAGCTTGCCAAGGAGAATAAGAAATTCCAATATAACGTGGTACAGAGGGGCGGCAGCGCGGCGCTTTTCGGCGCGTCTATCGACTGGCTGGTGCAGGCGGGCGTGGTTCTCAAATGTCAAAAGCTCGACCACGCCGAAAATCCGATTTCGGTTTATGCCGACCTGTCCGCTTTCAAACTCTATATGAGTGACGTGGGTTTGCTGGTCATGAAGGGCGGCGTGCCGCAGCAGACGATACTCTCCGGCGAGGCCAATCTGTTTATGGGCTCGGTCGCCGAGAATTATATCGCCCAAGCGCTTACGGCAAACGGGCATCCATTGTTCTACTGGGCCAGCCAATATAGCGCCGAGCTGGACTATGTGCTGCAGCGGGGGACGGACATCATTGGAGTAGAGGTCAAAAAGGGCGTCAGGACGCGCTCCAAAAGCCTGAGCGTGTTTACGCAAAAATACTCCCCGGCGTATTCCATCCGGTTTTCGGAAAAGAATTTCGGGTGGGAGGGCGGTATCTTCGCCGTGCCGCATTACGCCGCGTTCTGTGTGTGAAGACGCTCGCAAACGAAATCACGCCAAACTCACCGCAATAGACCTGCGCGTTCGGATGCTCCTCCTATAGACCGCCTATACTGCGATCATGTTGTCATGTCCCGGGATCACAATATCGAAGCTCTCT
>JAITSR010000422.1 GCA_031287655.1 Clostridiales bacterium | reverse complement strand
TGATACCTTACGAGCGGAGCCGTCGCATGGAGGTTTCCATGCGCGGCGCCGTGGCAATACGGCGGAAGCCGAAAAAATCAGGCCCCGCGAAAACGGGGCAAACAGGAGGAAATGCCTATGAAAGCCTTGGTCACAGGGGCCAGCGGAAGATTTGCGCCGCATCTGATCCGCGAGTTGTCGTCGCATGGCCACGAGGTCGTGCTGTTCAGCCGGAAGCGCCCGGACGACGAATTTAAGGATTACGAATGGGTGGCGGGCGACATCAACGACTATGAGAGCTGTTATGCCGCGATCCACAAGAAGGGCTTTGACGCGATTCAGAACACGGCCGCAAAGCCGCATCCGACCGACACCCCCGGTTCACCTAAGTATGACGACCCGGCTTTTTTCCCGCTGACAATGCAGACGAATATCATCGGCCTTTATAATCTGCTGCAGGCCGCGATCCGCAGCGACGTCGGCACTTTTGTCCACACGGGCTCCAACTGCGCGCTCGGGCACGGCTTTCGCTTCTCGGGGCGTCCCTTCGAGATCAAGTACCTGCCGATCGACGAGGCGCATCCGACAGACGGCGAGGATTCTTATTCGTTCTCAAAGCTGGTCGGCGAGCAGCTGATGGAATCCTACGCGAAGGCCTACGGCATCCGCTGTTACTCGCTGCGCTCCGCGGGTATCACAAACGCGGCTCGCCGCGCCGAGATGAAGTCGGGCACAAAGCCGATTACCGGGTGGAGCGAATGGATGTTCCCGTGGATCGCGTCCGAGGACCTCGCGTCCGCCCATCGCCTGCTGATGGAGCAGGCGGCCTCGATCGTCCCCTTCGGCGCGTACTATTGCAATAACGACGACACGCACATCTTGGAGCCGACAATGGAAGTGATCAATAAATACCGCCCCGACCTCGTCCCGCTGATCCGGGAACCGCTCGAAGGGCACGCGACACTGTTTTCCAACAAGCGCCTAAAGGCCGTCGTCGGCTGGAAACCGCAGCAAAGCTGGAGATAAAACGCACCTCAAATAAAAGAGAGGAAAAGACGATTATGAAAGAGAGTTATGTAGGGATCGGCGTTGTCGGAGCGGGGGCGATCGGCGTCCGGTCCGCTTTGATGCACTTTGTTTTGCCCGACGTTCAGGATCGGGCGCGCATCGTCGCGGTATGCGACCCGGTTGTGGACCGCGCGAAGGCCGCCGCGGAAAAATACAATGTGGCGTCTTATTACGCTTCGTTTGAGGAACTGTTAAAGGACGACAACGTCGATATGATTACGCTGTGCTCCCCGATCGGGCTGCACTATCAGCAGGCCGTGGCGGCGCTGAACGCCGGGAAACATATCCACTGCAACAAAACCGTCACGACATCCGTTGCGGAATGTGACAGCCTGATGGAGCTCGCGGCAAAAAAGAACCTCAACATCGTCCCCTCGCCGGGTATGATGATGATGCCGCACAATCAGCGCATCCGCCGCGCCGTCCTCGAAGGGCGGATCGGGGAGGTCACAATGGCGATCGCGGGCGGCTCCGGCGGCCAGACGTATCACATCGGCGAGCCCTATCGCCACGGCGACGACATCCTGACGAACACCAACCCGACGTGGTATTTCAAAAAGCCCGGCGGCGGACCGATGTATGACGTGACGGTCTATTTCCTGCACATCCTCACGGGTATTCTCGGGCCCGTCAAGCGCCTGTCGGCCTTTTCCGGCCAGCGCGTCAAGGAATATGAGTTCCGGGGTGAGAAGATCACGAACGAAACCGACGACAGCACGCTGATCAACCTCGACTTTGGCGGCAATCTCCACGGCATTTGCTACGCGGTCCCGATGGGCGATCTCGGCCTGACGGTCGGCGGATTCACACCGATTATCATCGGCGGAAAGGGCAAGCTGATGGGCGCGAAGCTCGGGGACGACTCCCTGATTTATGACGGCGACTACGAGCCGAATGTAAACGCCGAGCACAAGGCGCTGCCCGAAAACCATGTATTCGCGGACATCATGCAGACCGTGGACAGGATCCGGACCGGTAAGCCCACGATCGTCACGATGGATCACGCGCGGCATGTGATCGACATCATCGAGTCGGGTTATGCCTCGGCGGCGACGGGCAAGACGATTACGCTTGCGCCGACGGCGTTTGCGCCGCTCCCGCTCGACGCGCTCGCGAAAATCAAAGACTGAAAGGTGGCGCCGCAATGAACGATTTCACGAATTTTTCCGTCGCCTCGTTTTCATTCCACGGACTGCTCAAAATGAAGGCGATCGACCTCTTTGGCTATCTTGAGTCGGCAAAGTATCGCTACGGCCTTCAAACCGCGGACATTTGGAATGGAATGATCGCGAACTATGAGACGGACTACACGGATTTTTTAAAACGCGCGCTCGACGAACGCGGTCTGACCGTCGTCAACCTCTGCTGCGACTGGGCGCATGTGTGGGACAATGACGAAGCCGTCCGGGCAAAAAACGAGGAGATGGCTTGGAAGTGCATCGCGCTGGGCGAGAAGCTCGGCGCAAAAACGATCCGCATCGACGCGGGCTTCCGGGAAGAAACCCTCTCCGACGAGCAAGTCGAGTATGTGTCAAAAAAGTACCGGGAATACTGCAGGCGCGCGGCGGAATTCGGCGCGAAGCTCGGCACGGAAAACCACTGGGGCGCGACGCGCAATCCAAAAAACGTCCAGACGCTCTTTGACGCGGTCAACGAGGCGAACTTCGGACTCCTGCTGCACTTGGGCAATTGGGACAGCGGCGACAAGGATTTGAACGACCTTGCGTTTATCAAAAAGGCGATGCACATTCACATCGACTTTGAGCACTGCGCCGAGGCCGAAAGAGTCTTGCCGCCGCTCGTGAGCGGCGGCTACTCCGGCTGCTGGGCGATCGAAAGCCATAAGGCGACAAACGAATACAACAACGTCGCGCTGCAGCTGGCCCAAGTTACGCGCGTGATTTGCCCCTTGCAATACAATCTTGCGCCAAAATAAAAGGAGACACGAATATGGCAAAACAAAAGTACAAGGTCGTCATCATCGGTTTCGCGCATATGCACATCAACGGCGTCGCGAAAGAGTTCTTTGAGGACCCGCACATGGAGATCGTCGCGCTCGCGGACACGAAGCCGTATATCCCCGAGCTGAACCCGGACGGGATGTTCGCGCGGAATTACAACATCGCGCATTGCCGCAAGACTTTCAACATCCCAAGGACGTATGACAGCTACATCGAGATGCTGGACAAGGAAAAGCCGGACATCGCCCTCATTTGCTGTGAGAACGCGATCCACCCCGAGGTAATTGAGGAATGCGGCAAGCGGAAGATCGACTGCAACCTCGAAAAGCCGATGGCGATGAGCCTTTCGGGCGGGCTCGAGATCGCGCGCTCCATTTCGCATCACGGGCACAAGGTGCTTGTGAACTGGGGAATCCCGTTCAGCCGCGCGATCAACACGATGAAGCGGCTGTACGACGAGGGCAAGATCGGCGATCTGATCGAGTTCAAATGCCGGATCGGAAATCCGGGGCCTTTGGGGACCGGCTCCAAGCATCCGGGCATTGAGGACCGCGGAACCGGCCTCACGGAGGCGGAAAAGGGTTCGACGTGGTGGCATCAGTGGGCCGCGGGCGGCGGCGCAATGACCGATTTTGCGATCTACGGCTGCCTGATGAGCAGCTGGTTCATGGATTGCAAGCTGCCGCTCGGCGTCGCGGGCTTTCGGGGCAATTTCAAAGTACATTCCGGCACGGCGGACGACGAATCCGTGGTAATCGCCCAGTTTGAAAAGAGCCTTGCGATCATCGAGGGCACTTGGACGACGAGAATCTTCGCGGGACCGGGCGGCCCCGTCCTC
>JAITSR010000409.1 GCA_031287655.1 Clostridiales bacterium | reverse complement strand
ATACGGATATATCAGGGTTTCGACACAGGAGCAAAACTCGGATCGTCAGTACGTCGCGCTAAAACCTTTTGGAATCCTGCCGACGCGCCTGTATGTGGACAAACAGTCGGGCAAGGACTTTAAGCGCCCGGAGTACAGGCGGTTGATCCGGCAATTGCGGTCGGGGGACGTCCTCTATGTGAAGTCGATCGACCGGCTGGGGCGCGACTACGCGGAAATTATTGAGCAGTGGCGGATCATCACCCGCGACAAGGGCTCGGACATCATCGTGCTCGATATGCCGCTGCTCGATACGACCTATTGCAAAGATCTGCTCGGCACGTTCATCAGCGACCTTGTGCTGCAGGTGCTGTCGTTTTCGGCGCAGCTGGAGCGCGACAACATTTTGCAGCGGCAGGCGGAGGGGATCGCGGCCGCGAAGGCGCGCGGCGTGGTCTTTGGCAAGGGGCCTGTTACGATGCCTGAGGACTTTGAGGAAATTTACGAACGCTGGCGCGCAGGCGAGCTCAGCGATTCTGAGACGGCGCAGCAGTGCGGCTTTTCGCGTCGCACGCTCTATACCAAGACAAAGGAATACCGCGCAAAAAAAGAGTCCCGCTTCCAGCGGGAGTAAGAATGAAAGTCATCGGCGCGGGACGGAAAACAAACAAGCGGCGGCGGCCTCGAATATCGGGGCCGCCGCCGCTTGTCTGTTTGCTGTGTTTTGTTTTACCCGTCGCCGCGCGAGATTACGCCTTCTGCGGCGCGCTCACGGGACACACGTCGGCGCAGGAACCGCAGTCCACGCAACTCGACGCTTCGATCACATACTTGCCGTCGCCCTGCGAGATGCAGGACTGCGGGCACTCGGACTCGCAAGCGCCGCACGAAACACAATCGTCGTTGATCGCATATGCCATGTTCATATCCTCCTTAAAAATAGTCTGATTGCCGATGTACCACTCCATCATACCATGAAACCGGCGCGTTGAAAAGGTGGATTTGGGCGCCTAGGGGGGCGGCTTGCCTCGCCCCTACGCACTCTTATAAACGCGGCGCGAACGCGCCGCGCGCCGGACTTCCGGCGGGGTGTTCAGCGGTGGAACTGAGCGCCGCCGGGAGACAGCGGATGATGTCGGAGGCGCGCACCGAGCGCTCCCCGAGCTCCTTTGCCGCGAGGTCGCCGGACAGCCCGTGCAGATAGGCCGCCGCAACCGCGGCGTCTCCCGCGTCCATGCCCGCGCCCAGAAACGCCGCGACGATCCCCGTCAGCGCGTCTCCCGCGCCCGCGGTCGCCATGCCCGGGTTGCCCGTCGGATTTATGAACGCCCGTCCGTCCGGCAGCGCGATCACGCTCCGATGGCCTTTCAGAATGAGCGTGACGCGCCACTTCGCGGCAAACGCGCGCGCGAGCGCGAGCCGGTTGCGCGACACGTTGGCGACGGCGGTGTCGAGCAGCCGCGCCATCTCGCCCTCATGCGGCGTCAGCACGGCCGGGGCCTTCAGGCGGGAGAGCACGGCGACGTCCCCCGCGACGGCGTTCAGCGCGTCGGCGTCGATCACGAGCGGTTTTTGGACGGCGGCAAGCAGCTTGCGCACCGCCCGCAGCGTGTCCTGATTTGCCGAGAGGCCCGGCCCGACCGCGACGGCGTCCATTCGGCCCGAGAAGCCCGCGATCGCGTCCGCGCTCTCCGAGCTGATCGTGCGGTCGACGTTGGAGCCCGCGCAGAGCGTAATCGCCTCTTTGACCGCGGTCTCGTATATTTGCGAGAGACTGCCCGGAACCGCGAGGTACACAAGCCCCGCGCCCGCCGTCAGCGCGGCCTCCGCGGCGAGGCAGCCCGCGCCCGTCATGCCCGGCGAGCCCGTGACGATCATGATCTTTCCAAAATCCCCCTTGTGCGCGTCGGGTCTGCGCTCCGGGAGCAGGGCGCGCACCGCGCCGTCCGTCACGAGCCGTATGTCCTTCTCGTCGTCGCCATCGGTCAGTTCCGCCGGAATCCCGATGTCGATCAGCTCGATTTGCCCCGCGAGGCCCGCGTCCGGCCCGGAGAGCAGCCCGATTTTTTTGAGGCCGAGCGCGAGCGTGACGTCCGCGCGGATGCAGACCCCGGCCGCGATTCCGGTCAGCCCGTCGAGCCCGCTCGGCGCGTCGACCGAGACGACTTTCTTGTTGCTTTCGTTGATCGCGCGGATCGCGATTTCATAAAGACCCTCGGGCCGCCCCCGAAAGCCGGTGCCAAAGATCGCGTCGACGACGAGCTCCGCCCGCGCGAGGCAGAACGGCAGCACGTCGCGGACCGTGGCCTCGGTCGCGAAGATCAGGTTCAGGCCGAGCCGGTCGCAGATCGAAAGATTCGTCTTGGCGTCGCCGCCGATTTCCTCCCGCGCCGCGAGTACGAGCACGATTACGCCGCAACCGCCCATGTGGAGCTTGCGCGCGACCGCAAAGCCGTCCCCGCCGTTGCTTCCCTTGCCGCACACGACGAGCACGCTCCGCTCCGGCCCCAAAAGGCCGCGGCCGCGGTCCAGAACATAACCCGCGATCCCCGCCGCCGCGTTTTCCATCAGGATCAGGCCGGGAATCAAATAGTCCCGGATCGCCGCGCGGTCGAGTTCCCTCATTCGCGCCGGTGTCGTCAGAATCTCGTCCGTCGTCGCCATTTCGTGTTTTCCCTTCCCTTTTACGAATGATGTCTTTCTCCTATGCGCCTCATATCGGAATGGTCATGGGCCTAATCCAAGGAGTAGTGTTCGTCGAGCGACTCGATCTGCGCCGCGCCGAGCAGCCCGTGCAAAAAGTGATAAGTCTCCGTGCCGGCCGCGTCGAGCAGCTCCCGCTCGGAGATACAGTCTTTTAGCGTCTCCCGCATGTCGGTGATCATCGTGTCGAGCTCCGCGACGCGCTTTTGGGATTTTTTCATGCTGACGTACAGGTACGCGACGGCGCTCTCGAGCAGCGCGACGTTCGAGTCTTTGATTTTTTGCGCGAGCGCGCCCTGTTCACGCTCAATCTCCGGCTCGCGGGCGTTGATCGCCCGGACGCGCTCCTCACATTCCGTGATCTCGGCGCGCGCGGCTTCGTTCTCGCGCTCAAACGCCTCCGTCGTCAGTTCCATGATCCGCCGAAGCCGCGCCTTTTTGTCGGTCTGGTTGTCCTTCGACTCCGCCGTGAGCCGCGCCTGCTCCTTCACACAGTTGTTCAGGGCTTCCTCGGCCTTAATGATCGCGGGCGTTTTTTCGATCGCGGCGAACAGGTTGTTCCAGCGCTCGTCAAGCGTCAGGACGCTGATTCTGGCCCGTTGCAGGACGCGCTCGTCGAGCGTGATTTTCTTTGCGGGCATAAGCCCGTCCAATATTTTCCCAAACGCCGTTCTCGCCATGACGCCCGCCTCCCGACCTCCCCGCCTCGCGTTACGCGCGCAGCCCTTTCACATACACATCATAAATCTCCGACACATAGCCGACCTGCCGGATTTTTGAAATACGGATCAGCCGGTCGAGCAGCGCGGAGACGATTTTGTCGTCGGCCGCGATCAACTCATCGCACCAGACGGACAGCAATTTATCAACGAAAAGACGACCGTCAAGACCGGGCGACGGCGGCGGCGGAGCGACCGCGTAAACCGTGCGGACGTGAACGACGGGCGCGCCAAGAAAGCGCGTAAGGCAGGCGATCCGGTA
>JAITSR010000109.1 GCA_031287655.1 Clostridiales bacterium | reverse complement strand
ATCGACTTTTCCATGCCCATCGCCTTGATGTCGAGCTGCCCGAACGCGATGTCGTTTGCGCGGACGCCGATCTCCGACTCCGCGGCCTTCCACGCGCGGCCCGCCGCCGTAAGCGGTATCCCGATCAGCGCGGATACGGCGCCGCACGCAAGCGAGCCCACAAGAATCAGCACCGCCACACTCGGACGGATCGAAAAAAGCAGCGCAGTCCCCGCCAATATGCTCACAACACCTGCAATAGTCTCCGGCAAAGTTTCCCGATAAAAGCCTTCAATTTCCCAGATGTCCTTACTCATGCGCGTCAGCATGTCGCCCGTCCGAATCTTGTGAATCGAGCGCATGTGCATTGCGGTAAGCGATCGGGCGGCGGCGTTCCGCAGCGACTCCTGCCGCGATGCCCCATAAGAGTAGAAAGCGCGGGCTCGAACATACAGGCATAGGGACTGAACGAGCAGACAGAGCGCAAACCACAGCAAATTGGGCAAAAAGCCCGCGGCGGCGGCGCCCGTGCTGTTCACCGCCTGCCCGAGAAGATACGCCGCCGCGATGGACAAAAGCCCCGCGAGCGCCGCGGCCGCAATACCCGCCGCGAGCGCGGCGCCGGGGTTTCCATGCGTTGCCAAACCTTCGTGTATGTCTGATTCTTCGTGCGAACCGGAACTGTTTTTTGCGATACTCAACACTTCTGTCATCTCCTTGCTGCGTTTTCCTACAATTACATCGTTTTGTCTTGATTTGAAAACGAATGACGGCAGAGACTCATAAAGACAACTCTGCCGTCATCGACAATTCACACAAACCAATGCCTATTTAAGAAACGCACTATTCGGCTTAGCTCGAACGCTTACCCGTTCAACTCGTCGAGCACGAGCTGCACGCGCGGCATCATCTCGGCGACAAACTTGTCCCACTCGGCCTCGACGTCGATACCGGGCTGCGCGACGAGCGCGGAGAGACGCTCCTTGACCTCCGAGCCGAACGAGCCGTACTTGCCCTTGTTCGGGTACACCGCGAACGATACGTCAAAGTCGAACTCCTTGACGACGACCGGGATTTTGCCCGAGGCCATCAAATTCCAGACCTTCATCATCTGATCGTACTGATACGTCGGGTTGCCGGGCGTCAGAATTGTCGTGCCTCTATCGTTCAGCGCGCCGTTCGCCTCGTTGAACTCGTCTTTGTTCAGGAACGGGTCGATGTAATACTTGCCTTCCTCGTCAAATTCCCACAGCATTTTGACATCCGCCACATTCGGGCCGGTCGCTTCATATCCCCAGCCTTCCGTGCCCCAGCGGCGCAGACGGATGCCTTCGACCGTCCAGAGGTATTCCCAGAAGTCAAAAATCCGATCGATCTTCTTTTCCTCGATCGCGCCGTTCAGCGCGGTCACGGTCCAGTAATCCTCGGTCTGTGTCATGTACCAGTTGCCGTCATAGCTCTGAACAACCGCGGTGCCCCACGCCTCACGGTCTGAGATGACGCCGTCCTGCAGCATCGTGTCCGTAAAGTTCGTGATCGAGCCCGTCACATTGTAGCACGCAAACGCGAGCCCGGCCTTTACCATGTCCTCCTGCTCCGACGCCGAGAACACGATGTTGTCCTTGTAGATCAGGCCTTCCTGATACATGTCATACGTCCACTTCACGCCCGTTTTGTATTCCGGGAGGGAGGGCGGCCACACATACTTGCCGTCGACCTTGATGTAGGACGCGGTCTCGTTGCCCTCCGCCGCCGGAGGCCCGACAAAGAGCGCCGCGGCGTGCGGGAAGCCCCAGTTCGGCATCACAAGCCCCGCGTTCGCGGTGCCGTTGTTGCCCGGGTCCTTTTCGATTACGGCGCGGATCAGGTTCAGCCATTCATCCCATGTGTAGATGTCGTCCTCCTTGTAGAGGCCGAGCGCCTGCGCCCAGTCGCGGCGATAGCACCAATACGAGGTGTAGCAGCTCTGCGCGTCGGCGGGATTGTCGCGCATCGACGGCCACGCGTAAAGGGTCCCGTCTACGGAGAGCGCGGGGATCGACGGGCTCGTGTCATACACGTTCTTTAACAGCGGCCTGTCATTGAAATACTCGGGCTTGATCGGCGCGAACGCTTCCTGCTCGGCCCACGAGGTATACTCCTGCGCCTGCTGGCCCTTGAGGTCCCACCAGATCAGGTCCGGCGCGTCGCTCGTCGCGATCCATGTGCGGATTTTTTCGTTCCAGTCCGCCCAGTTGACCGGGACATAGTCGAACGTGAGGTTGAACTTTTGCTTGATGAACTCGCTGCGGACGTCGTGGCCGTTGCGCTCCGCGTTCATCACGTTCATTGAGACGACGATCGGCTCGGCGTACTTGGGATCGAGCTCGGGTACGACCGGTCCCGATGCCGCCGCCGCGGCCGTTGTGGCCGCCGCCTCGGTAGCGGCAGCCGCTGTCGTCGTCGCCTCGGCTGCGGCTGCGGCAGTCGTCGCGGCCTCTGTCGCGGCCGCCGCGGTCGTCGCCGCAGCCGCCGTGGTCGCGGCGGCAGTCGTGGCCGCGTCCTGCGTAGCCTGCCCGCAGCCCGCGATCATCGCGAGCGCCAACAGCAGTGCAACGACCATACTAAACTTTCTTTTCATGTGCATTGTTCTCCTTTTTTTACGTTTTTTATATGACAACAAGAATTTTTAGAAGTGTTCCGCTCCCCCGCCTTATGGTTTCTTGCCGCCTTGCAGTTTCTTTACGCACAGGCCGTGCAGGTACAGAATCGGCAGGCCTACGACGAATACCCCCGCTACATATGAAACCCCCATCTGCAGCAGCGCCTGTTCGGGCGACAGCGGCATACCCGGCAAGGTCAGCACTACCAGCGTGCCCGCCCACGCGGTGAGCCACGCCGAAAGATCGAATACCTTATCGAAATACATCGCGAGGAACACGGCCACGAGAACGAATACGACGAGAACCAGAAACAGCTGGAGCGGCCCCATGCCAAAAACACCCAGAGCCTTCACTACGAAATATGCCCAGAAATTGCCCGCGACAAAACCCAACGCGATTTTCGGCGAATGTTTTACCTGCGCCCCGTCCGCCACATAGATACCGGCGGATATGAGCGCGGCGGGCGCGACGAGAAACCCGAACGCAAACGTACCCAGAACCGCCCACGCGGGAGCGATCAACGCAATCAATATCGCCAATGCCAACACTACCTTAAACTTACCCATTACCTTTCCCCCTTTGATGTTTGTTTTATTTGTAACGGCGCGCGGCAAAACCGCGCCCGGTACATTCCGTTATTTCTCCGCCGCTATTCTTTTACCGCGCCGAGCGTAAGGCCGCTCAAAAAGTAGCGCTGCAGGAAAGGGTACAGGCACATCATCGGTACCATCGACACGATGATCGAACTCATTTTGATCGCGTCGCCCTGAATGTCCGGTCTCTGCGCGCCGGGGATATTCTGCGTCGCCATGAACTGGACGTCGTTGATGATCGTACGCAGCACGTTCTGGAGCGGCCAGTTGTGGACGGACTTTACAAAGAGCATCGCGTTGTACCACTCGTTCCAGCGGTCCACGGCGTAGTAGAGCGTGAACGTCGCGAGCAGCGGGAGTGAAAGCGGCAAAATGATCCGAAGCAGCACCGTAAAATCGCCCGCGCCGTCGATTTTTGCGGATTCCTCAAGCGAGGGCGGCAGCGACAAAAAGTAGTCCGAGATGATCAGCATGAACATGATGTTCAGGCCGGTCGGCAAAATCATCACCGCGATCGTGTCCATGATGTTCAGGCTCTTGATCAGCAGATAGTACGGGATCAGCCCGCCCGTGAAGTAAATCGTGAACACGATAAAGAACTTCGCGAGCTTGCGCCCCGGGAACGGCTTAATCATCGCGTAGGAGCAGAGCACGGTCAGAAACATGTTGTAGACCGTGCCAAAGAATGTCACGAGAATCGAATTTTTGTAGCCCGTCCAGATCAGCGACGACTTGAACGTGAAGATATACGAATCGAGCGTGATTTTCGGCGGGATCAGCATGACGCCCTGATACCGCAGATAGACCGTGTTTGGCACGAACGATACGAGTATCGCGTTATAAAACGGCCATAATATCGAGAGTCCGAATATCGTCAGGAGCGCGAGGATCACGCCGTCGCCCACCGTAAACCGTTTGATGCGGTTCCGCCTGCCGGTGCGGATCAGCCCGCCGCCGTTCTTCATTGTGCCTGTTCCCGCTGTGTCCGCCATGTCCCGCCCCTCCAAAAGAGCCCGATTATTCACCCCTGCCTACAGCACCGACTTTTGACCCAAAGCGCGCGCGAAGGCGTTTGCCGCGAGCAGCAGAACAAAGTTGATGATGTTCTTAAACAGGCCGACGGCCGTCGGAAAGCCGAGGTTTACGCCCGAGGCCCGTACAAAACTCAGCCGGTAGATGTAGGTATCGATGATGTCGCCCTGCGCGAAAACAGGCGCGCTGTAAAGATTGAACACCTGATCAAAACCGCCCTCCATGATCGCCCCGACGCGCAGGACAAACTGGATCGCGATCATGCTCGCGATGCCCGGCAGCGTGAGGTAGGCGATTTTTTGAAGGCGGCTCGCGCCGTCGATGTCCGCGGATTCGTACAGCGCCTGATCAATCCCGGCGATCGACGCGAGGTAGATGATCGTGCCCCACCCGGCCTCCTTCCACATGTCTGAGAACACGAGCAGCCAGCGAAACGCGCCGCCGTCATAGAGCAGGTTCCAGTTGTCAAAAGCCCCCGAACTGAAAAGCCCTACGGCCTTGCGCACCATGCCGTTCGACCCGAGCAGGTTCAGCATGATGCCGGAGAGCAGCACCCACGAGAGGAAGTGAGGGAAGGTGTAGACCGTTTGCAGCACGCGCTTGAAGCGCCGCATCCGCACCTCGTTGATCAGGATCGCGAGGATGATCGGGAATGGAAAGCCGATCAGGATGCGCAAAAACGAGATGATCAGCGTGTTGCGGAACGCCGGTACAAAACCCGGCTCAAGGAACATGTACTTGAAGTGCGCAAAGTCGTTCCACGGGCTCGCGGCAATCCCTTTGAGCACATAGTCCTTGAACGCGAGCTGAATGCCGTAGAGCGGCATGTATCGGAAGATGAAGAAATACGCGAGCGGCGGGAGCAGCATTAAGTAGATCCATCTGAACTTAAAAATCCTGCGGGACAATCCGGCTCCCGATCCCTTGCCGCTTCGTTTTGCGCCGATCGTCCGCGCCTGCGTTGCGGTTGCCATAAGCCTCTCCTGTGTTGACAGTAATGGTTGTTTCCGTCAAATACAACAAAAAAAAAAATAAACGCGACACATTTAGTGTAGATCGCTCAATCGCGTTTGTCAATAGCCTTTTTGTTATTTTTTCTCTGATTATCGAAAAACGAACTAAATTTGCAGCTGTTCTATTTGTTTTTTAGGTAAACAATCAAGTCAAGCGCCGCTCTCGCCTGCGGCCCACAACTCCAAGCCGCCGTCCGCTTTGGTTTTATACTCATGCGCAGTCGCGGCCTCGCAGATCATCGCATAAGCCCAGTGCGTATCGGGTACGTCGTAAAACGTCGCCGCCCAGTCGGGAACATCCGCGGGCGCAATGCCGCGCCGGAGCATTCGATTGATCACGGTCACTGTTTCGGCGCGCGTAATCGACGCGTCCGGCCGGAAACTGCCGTCCGGATACCCCAGAACAAGGCCATTTGCCGCGGCCTTTTCGATATAGGAGGACGCCC
>JAITSR010000370.1 GCA_031287655.1 Clostridiales bacterium | reverse complement strand
GCGCCTTTAATCGCCCAATTGTCGGCCTCCGAGCCGCTGCCCGTAAAATAAATCTCCTTAGGCAAAGCGCCGAAAGCCGCCGCCACCGCGTCGCGCGCGTCGTCGATCGCCTGCCGCGTCGCGCGCGCGATCGAATAGACCGAGGACGGGTTGCCGTATTCGTTATGGAAAAATGGGATCATCTTTTCGAGCACAGCCGGGTCCACGGCCGTCGTCGCCGCATGATCCAAATAAATAAACCTTTCTGCCAACCAAATCACCTCCGTCTCCATTTTCTCACAAAACGGGGCGATGCGCAAGCATTTTGGGGACGCAGCCGATAAGGTACGCGCGAAGTGCGCGCGAGGTGATAAACGCCCGGCGCCGAAAACGCCGCGCGCCAATTAGAGCAGCGCCTCCAGCTCGCGCATCAGCGTTTCGACGAGCTCCGCTTCCGCGACCTGATATTGCGGCTTGCCGCGCTTAAAGAGCAGCGCCTTACCCTGCCCGCCCGCGATCCCGAGATCGGCTTCGCGAGCCTCGCCGGGGCCGTTCACGGCGCAACCCATCACGGCCACTTTGATCGGCTTTTCCGTTTTGATCCGGCAAACGCGCCGCTCGACTTCCTCCGCGATCCGGACCAAGTCGATTTGGCAGCGCCCGCACGTCGGGCAGGAGATCAGCTCGACCCCGCCGCCACCGGAGCGCCCCGGCCCGAGCCTGAGTGTGCGGAGCAGCTCTTTTGCCGCCGCGACCTCCGCCGCCGGATCGCCGGTCAAAGACACGCGGAGCGTGTCCCCTATACCCTCCCGCAGCAGCTCATAGAGCCCGATCGTCGATTTGACCGTTCCCGAGATCGGTCCGCCCGCCTCCGTCATGCCGATATGCTGGGGTATTCCGGTCTTTTTTTGCGCGAGCAGCCGACACGCGTCGACCGTCAAAAAGACGTCCGTCGCCTTGATGGAGATCACGATGTCGTAAAAGCCGCACATATTCAGCATTTCAGCTTGCGAGAGCGCGCTTTCGACGAGCGCCTCGGCCGTTGCGCCGCCGTATTTTTCCAGCAGGAGACGATCGAGCGAGCCCGCGTTGACGCCGACCCGGATCGGGATGCCGCGCGCGCGCGCCGCGTCCGCCACTTGCTTTACATTGTCGCGTCCGCCGATGTTGCCGGGGTTGATCCGTACCTTGTCGACACCCTGCCGGATGCTTTCGAGCGCGAGCCGGTAGTCAAAATGAATGTCGGCGACAATCGGGATGCCGACGGACTTTTTGATTGCGCCGAGCGCGCGCGCAGCCTCTATGTTCGGGACCGCGACGCGCGCAATGTCGCAGCCGACATCTTCCAACTCCCGAATTTGGCGGATCGTGCTCGCAGCGTCCGCCGTGTTTGTATTTGTCATCGACTGGATCGGGATCGGGTTTTTGCCGCCGATCATCACGCCACCGACGCTGACGGTCCTTGTCGGCGCGCGCCGCTTTGTCCTGCCGCGCGGCTTTTTCGCGTCGCGCGGCCCTTCCGCGCGCGATCCCGTCGCCGCCGCCGCTTCCCCGCCCGCCTTCATCGTCATTTCGCCACCAGCCTGCCGATGTCGTTGAACAGCGTCAGCACCATCACGGCGATCAGCACCGCGAATCCAAACATCGAAATCGCCATTTCGCGCTCCGGCGGGATCGGCTTTCTGCGGACGGCTTCGACGACGAGCAGCAGGAGCTTGCTGCCGTCGAGCGGCGGGAACGGGATCAGGTTGAACAGGCCGAGGTTGATCCCGATCAGCGCCGTCAAATTCATCAAATAGGCCATTACGGCGCTCATGCCCTGCTCGCTCCGGCTCGTCTCCGCGACGCCCGCGCCGATTTCCGCGACGATGCCGACCGGCCCCGATACCTGATTTAAACCGATGCTGCCCGTCACCATCCATTTTAGCGAATAGAGGACCATCTTGCTGAAGGCGACGGCGTTGTGGAACGCGAACCGGCAGCCGTCCAGAAAACCGGGCGCGGAGACCGCCGTGAACGCGAGGCCGATCGAATAGCTGTCCTGATCGTTTGTGAGTTTTGGCGCGACGCGCGCGGACGCGGCGGAGCCGTCCGCCTTTTGCCATGTGACGGCCACTTCCCCGCCTCCGGCGGCCTCGAGGATTGCGCGCAGTTCTTCCCTGCTGTTGGGCGTCGCGCCGTCGACTGTCAGAATCCGGTCTCCGGGCGCTATGCCGATTATGTCGGCGGGATCGCCCTCGCCGACCTGCGCGACGAGGTTCCAGTCCGGCCCGTTGGCCGCGGCCCCGCTAAAGCCGAGCACATAGCGCTTCCCCGGCGTGTACTCCGGCGTCAGCCGCGTTTTATGAACCACACCGTCCCTAAGAAACTCGACCTCGACCGGCGCGCCCTTCGTATCTTGAAGGTAGATGAAAACCTCGGAAGGCACGGCCACCTTCTTGCCCGCGTATTTTGTAATCACGTCGCCGACCGCGAGCGGTTCCGGCGCGAGCGCCGCCGCGGAGCCCTGCCCGACAAAGGAGATCGCATTCGTCGCGTAGCCGCCTGTGAGGTTAATAATCAGCAATAAAAGAAAGGCGGTCAGCAGATTCATAAAAGGGCCCGCGGCGCAGATCACCGCGCGCGCCCATTTGGGCTTTTGGTTATACGCGCGGCTGTCCTCCGACGCCTTTTCCTCGCCCTCCATCACGCACGCGCCGCCGATCGGGATCAGCTTGAGCGAATAGTTCGTCTCCCCTCTTTTAAAGCTCAAAAGGCGGGGCCCCATGAACAGTGAAAACTCCAAAACCTTTACGCCGAGGCGCTTTGCGGCCGCAAAATGCCCAAGCTCGTGTACGATGATTAAAAAGCTGAGTACCAAAATCGCGATGACTATTGACATAACCGCCTCCGACTCGCAAAACCGTATCCGATTCTCTTGCGCCGCTCTCACAACGAATACGACGCACCCTCATCATCTCATTGAACGCGCCCCTTGTCAATCCCCGGCGACTTCTCCGACCGCCGCGCGCGTCGCTCACGGAGCGTGAGATTCGCCTTTTCGTTCGGCGAGCAGCTTCATGATCTGAAATTCCAGACGCGTGAGCTGGCGGGTCCTGTCTGTCAGATTTGCGCTGACGTCGCCGAGCTCAAGGTTATAGAACAGGTCGGGATCGGTGAACACGGCGATCGCCCCGTCCCCTACCCGCGTGAGGCTGAAGATGTGATTTCCCGCCGCGTCCTCCATCAAACCTTCGCCGCCCGTGACCGCGTCCGCGTTCGCCGTCAGCGGGATCGCCGAGAGGTCCTCCCGGATCGCGGGATCCGCGCCGCCAAAGTCGCCGATGCCATAAAATCGCGCGGGGCCGACGGTATCCGCCCGCGTGATCTCCATGCCGACGAGCCGCAAAAGGCCGTTTGCGTTGCTCTCCCCGCCTTCTTCGTCGGCATTGTCTAAAATGAAGAGCGCCGCGCCCTCGCGTACGCGCGACAAAAGCC
>JAITSR010000352.1 GCA_031287655.1 Clostridiales bacterium | reverse complement strand
GTCGATTTTCAGATTTCGGATTGCAAAACCCTGTCCGTCCAACTCGCCGGTAAACGGGCTGCCATAGTTCCCCATGGGCACCCAATTTACGGTCGTCATGTCTATGTCCTGAACCAAGTGATATTTACCGCCGAGGCTCATGCCCAACAGCTGTGCCGCAGTCGCTATCGGAATGGAATCCGTGGCGGGCGGGTCGATCGGGGAGATGGCCTTCCCGTTTGGCCCATAACCGCCATTCGCTCCATTCTCACCCGTATCCGGGTCCGTGCCTGATCCGCCGCCGCCACCGCCACCGCCACCGCCGCCGGAGCCCACGTACTCTTTTATCGTGATCAGAGACGTCGCGATCTCCGACTGATTGCCCGCCGCGTCCGTGGCCATAAAACGGAGCTCGTAAGCGCCGCTCGCAAAACCAATCACATTCCAGAAATAGGCATACTCGTCCCGGATCGCGTCCATCGCAAACTCCGTAATCAGCGTCCATTCCTCGTCGCCCTGTTTGCGATACTCAAATGTCCCTCCGGCCAGCTTGAAATTGTCTTTGACGGACATCACGAGCTCGCCGATCAGAGAGAACTCCTCTCCGTCTTTCGGGGAATAGTCCAAAATCACCGGAGGCTCCGTGTCCTCAGGGATTTGCGCGGACAGTATAGGCGTCGGGTCGCTTGCCCTGCCCCTGTCGTCAACGGATACAACATAGTAGTAATACGGCGTCGCAAGCTCCAGCCCGGTGGAGCTGTCGTCGCTAAAACCGTTGGCTGAAACTTGCGCGATCTCGACAAAATCGACGTCGGGCAAGACGGAACGGAACACGGCAAAATGGCTGAAAATAGCCGTAGGCGCATACGACCACGAAAGCTCAATCGAACCGGACGTCGGGCTTACGCCAAAGTCGGCGGGCGCGTCCGGCGGCAAGCCAAAGTCGATATATAGCTGATATTCCGCTTCATCTGTACTCGACGCCCCCGGGACATTGCCAATCGCGAAAAGCCCGGCCTGCACCTGTACATTTTCCTGCGCGGACGTGCCGGTCAGCCGTCTGTTCACATACTCGTACACGGAATAGTCGACTGTGACGCCGACGGACGGGATAAATTCGACGACAAAATCGTCGTCGCCGGGCAGGTAGAGATGCGCCAAACCGTTTTCGTACATCGCGGCGATCTTCTGCGCAACCGCCCCATCCGGCGTCGTCCGCACGATTTGCCCATCCGTGATTTGCAGCGCGACATCTCCCGACGAGGATTTTACAGTGATATTCAAATGCACCAGTTCCGCAGGCGTCGGCGGCGCTTCCGCGGGCGCGAACGCCACAGATACCAGCTTGTACGACTCTTGGGCTTTGAACATCTCCCATGACAGATAGGACGTCATCCATACGATATAGTATTCCGGCATGTGGTTGATGTCCATCCCCGTCGCGGCGTAGGACGCGGCCAGCGCGGCCCTGCTCCATTCATCTTCGGGATTCGCGGGCGGATCAAGCAGATCGCCTGCGCCGGCTTTGCGCAGCAGCTCCGCGGCAAAGTCCGCGAGACTGCCGGCGTAGCCGCCATGCGACGACGCGGCAAAATTCGCGAGCTCATTTTGAACGGACGCGTAATCCGCCGGGGACGGATACAATTCCAGCAGCGCGTCGAGTAAATACACGAGGCCGATCTCGTGGTACGGGTCGTCGCCGGGGAAGTCTTCCAGTTTCTCCCTGACTTCTTCATACATCTCAAGGTAGGAGCTGTCCGAGAAAATCGACGGCAGCGGCATATCGCGCCCGTAACGCTGATAGTTCCAGCCTTCCTCCCCGTTCGGCCCGCCGAAGGGGACATATGTGAAAAAGTCGGCGGGGCTTATGACGTTGAATATATTTTGATCATTTTCCGCATTGGCGACCAACAGCGCGGACTGCGGAGCCGCAAACAGATAGGCGTAAACGTCTTTTCCCGCGTCCGTCAACTGTTTTGACACGATATTCGCGATCGCGCCGCCGCGACCGTAGCCCGTCGCCCAGTATTTCGCGCCCGAGATGCCATGCTCCGCAAGATAGTCGTTCAGCTTGCCCACAACGTCGGCGGCGGCTTTCTCGTAGCCAAAATGCCCCTGCAGCGAGGCCGCGCCGCCCGGCGCCTCCGGATCGCCCAGATTGAAATTCCCGCCCCACTCGGAACCGTAGTTGCCGCCGCGCACGACGACCGATACCACGGTGGTCTCCGCACCCTCCAAAACGATTTGCTTGTGGGCAAACGCGTAGGCGGCCTCATTCGGGATCGGGCCTGTCTGCCCAAGATCGCGGCCGTAGTTGTGGAGCTCCATGCAGCCAAACTCCATGTCATTATACGCCCGCGTGAGATTGCGCGCCCTCTTTGCCGCGTCGTCCTTTGCCATCCCCTGTTCCGAAAACACAGGGGATTCTGCATCGGCGTTTTGCCCGCCGCCGTGGTTCCGCCGCACATTCGCGGGCGGCGTATAGGCGGATTCGTCCCGGCTCGAAAAACCGGCCAGCGCGAGGCCCAGCGACATCTTGGCCAAGGAGTGGTTGTATTTTGTATTGGGATTTCGGAAAAACGCGTCCGAATACGACGACGGCCACATCTCCTTATCGGTTGCACGCCTGTCGCCAGACCCCGAGAACACGATCGAAACAGGCCCGTCGCCCGCAAAATACGTCCTTTTCGTGCCGATCGCCTTGATTTTCATCGGGATTGATACGCTGCTGCTTTCCAAAAGCTCCGACATAAATTCCACCAGCGTCGAGCCGATCGCCTCCGTGTCCGAATCCCAAGGCAAGTCCGGATTGATATAAGTCGCAAAGACCTCGATCGGCGCCTTGTAGTATTGCCAGTAAATCTCTCCGGGATAGACGACCGTGTTCTCCCCCGGCGCAGGCAGGTCCTCGCGCAGACGCCATTTTTCCAGCTCCCATCGGCTTGGACTCTCTGCCTCCAAACCACTTCCGGCGTCATCGCCCGCGCCGTCCGCGAGCCCCCACAGGCTGTCATACAAATCCTGCAAATTATCAAAATTCCAACCGCCGCCCTTGCCGCCCCACTTGGGGTCGTCGTCATTGTACTCGTCACTGCCGGCCGCGCTCCGTTTATAGGCATACGGCTCCGCTCCCGGCACCTCCAGAGACAACAGGTCGACATGCGCATCCGCCGCGCTTTCGCGGAAGTTATGGAAACCTACGTTAAAATAAATGAAGCCGTCGTCGATCGTATCCTCATACTCAAAGATCAGCTCGACGCCTTCCTCGCCGTAGACCTTAATCGGGCTCTTGCTCGCGAATGTCGCGGTGATCTGCTCGTCAAACACCCCGAGCCTTCCGATATAGTCGGCGGAAATCGGATATTCGCCGGGTTTATCCCCGCGCAGAATCCATGTGATTCGCTTTTGCGTTTGGCCGGGGATTTCCGGCACGAGGACGACGCGGTCGTTTTCGCTGATATTGGACTCGGCGATCGACATCCCCTCCGGCACGTTCAACGTAATCCGGTTGTCCAGCATCGAAAATTCGCTCGCCGAGTTGTTAATCAGCGTAAGGCTGACGTCGAAAAACTCTTTGAGGAACGTCGCGTTGACCGGAATTTCCAAAACCGCGACGGTCACATAACTAAATTCAGAGTCGGTCTGAACGTCAATACTCAGTTCGCGGCCGTCTTTAACCACAGTACGGACGTCGGCGCCGCCGTCAGGATTTCCCACAAACTCTTTTGTCATGCCGTTGTAGTTGAAGGAAATATCAATCGTCTCAACGCCGAATGTCAACGTCACCAAGAATTTTGCGATGTGCTGATTTTCCGGCTTTGTCACATCGATGCCCGCCGCGGTGATCTCCTCGAACGACAGGCGCTTGACCTCAAAAGAGCCCTCGATCAATGTCTGATGA
Organism: Clostridiales bacterium; assembly: GCA_031287655.1. Lineage (GTDB taxonomy): Bacteria > Bacillota > Clostridia > WRLR01 > WRLR01 > JAITSR01. Next base: position 1,211 of record JAITSR010000352.1, on the reverse strand, counting down.
ACGAGCGTCAACGTGATCCGCGCCGTCTCGCCCGCCGCGACGACGATCTCCTTCGCCGTCGGAAGCCAGTTGTTGTCGGGGATAAAAGCGCCAACCGGATATTTGCCCGCGGCGGCGTCAAACGTCGCGTACCCGCCGCTGTTCGTAGACTTCACGGTTTGATTTTCCGTACCCAAGTCAAAATAGACAAACGCGTTTTGCACCGGGTTTCCGTTTTCATCGCTAACACGGATTTCAGCCTGCCCGATCGCCGCCCTTTCGCGCACATAGACGTCCTTTGTTACGACGCCGGTGTCGCCATCCGCATCCGTCACGGTGAGCCGAATCGTGTAGACGCCGGTTTCGGCATAGCGGTGGACGGCGCGGCTTTCCGCTGAGGTCGTGCCGTCGCCGAAATCAAACAGATATGAGACAATGCCGACGCTCCCGGTGGACTGCGCCGCGTCTATTTCGTATTGAACGCCCGCTTCCATCACCGGGTCGCAGGAAATGACCGCGACCGGCAGACCGCGCTTTTCTGTCGTCACCGGACTCGTGTACGCGCCGGATACGTTCCCCGGAACGTCCACGGCGTCCACCCGATAGGTATACGTCTCCCTTGTGAGCGAAATGGAGCGGTCGTCGAAACGATACTCCGGCTGACCCGACTGCTCCGCTTTCACCGCCACCGAACCGACGAGTCCGTAATCACCGTCTGCGGTTTTCCGATAAATCCGGTAACCGGAAAGGTCGTCGGCAAGGTCGCTCGTCCATGATACTGTCACATGGCCTTCGACGCTTTCATAGACCGCCGCGGGGCTGACGACGGCAGGGGCCCTCTTATCCACGATATAGTATAGTTCATTGGATTCGCCGACGTTGCCGCTCGTATCGGTTGCGGTGATTCTGAACGAAATGATGTCGTCATGGTCAAAGCTCTCCAAGGGAATCTCAACGGATACGGTCTGTTCGCGGCTGCCGATCGCGTCAAAAACCCGCAAAACATTGTACGCGCCGCCGTTCTTTTTGTATTCGACCGCAATTTCGCCGAGTCGCCTGTTGTCGGCGGCATAGATACTGACGTTGCGGCTGCCCTGTCCGATATACGCGCCTTTTGTCGGATAAAAGCCCACCACCCGCGGACTTTCCGTATCCTCGGCCATCGGCGCGGAAAAAGCCTCCGTCAGCGGACTTTCGTTGCCGGCAAAGTCTGTGACGGATACTTTGTAATA
>JAITSR010000351.1 GCA_031287655.1 Clostridiales bacterium | reverse complement strand
TAGATCGGGCCGTGGACATAGAGCCCAGGCGAGTAGGCGCTCGCGTAAGGCGACCACGTACTGCCCCAGCTGTGCCAGAGCTCCGTGCGGCCCTTATGGAAAACGCCGGTCGGCGTCATGCGCGCGGAGCGCCCGATTGCGGTCGGGAACGTGCGGAGCGGGATCGTATAGTTCCCATCCGCGTCTTTGTAAAAGACCGTGATCGAAAAAGAACCTTTTTCAACGTAGAGATAGAACGGCGATTCCCCGGTCCCGAAGTTGACGCCCGCCCGCCCCGGCTCAGCTTCAATCGCGGACGCGGCGATCGGCGGCCCCGCCGCCGCAAACACGAGCGACAGGGTTAATAAAAGCGGAAAAAGGCGCGCGAAAGCGGTTAAACCGACCGTGCGCGCCGCCGTCCGGGCCGTGCGCGTTGTTCGGGCCGCCTCGGTCGCCCGTGCCCGTGTCAGCTGCGCTGTCCGATCAGGCTGTGCCGCCTGCGGTTCTCCGCAAAAGCGTCCCCGCCGCTCTCGGCCTTCTTTTACACCGTTTGATTCCCAATGATTCTCTGACATCCTTGACATCCTTCTGATCACCATTCCTTTTCATATCCGCCGCCTGCCGCGGCCTCACTGATTCGCGGTAAAAAGCGGCTCGCTGATCCGCGCCGCGCCCGACTCTGCGCCGACACCCCCGGACGCGCTTTCGCTTCCCTGCCCCGCGAGCAGCAGCCTGACCGTATATGCCTCATGCTCCCCGTACCGTTCAGAATCCAGATAAAACGAAAAGCCGCAATCCTCCGCCGCAGCCCCCCAGCGTTTTATCGCCGCGTCCAGCACGTTTTTTTCAAGGATCGGAAACGCCTCAAACACCCGAACCTCGCCGTTTGCGCCTTCCACTACCGGGTAGATTCGCGTCTCCGCGCCGACGGTCAGGAGCGCGGGGTCAAAGCAGCCGTAAAACCGCGCGCCGGGGCTCGGACGTCCGTCGGTCGGCGCTTCCGCGGCCTCAAAAATCACGGCATCGGCGGGAAATTGCCCGGCCTCGTGAATCGCCGCGAGGACCTGCTCCGCGGGGACCCGCTCCGACTCCGGCTCTGAAATCTCGGGCGCGGGGATTGCGGGCGCGGCGTCGACAATCCAACGCAGATTTCGCTCGACGATCTCCAAAATCACGACGTCATACGCCCCGCCCTCCGCGCGGCTCAGCGGAAACGGCATCGAACGCGTGAAAGACGCTTTGCCGAGATTGTTTGTAAAGAACTGGATCAGCGCGTTCGCAAACGAGTCCCGAAAGATCAGCGCGCGGACGCCGTTTTTTTTCGAGGTGGTCTCGATGTTCATGTCCTCGGTGTTGACGATCGGTTTTCGCGCGCTGTATTCCTTTGGGACGTCATAAAAGAACTGTGTGTCCAACCGCTCGGAGAGCGGATTTAACATATCCTCCAAGTCGCCGTCCCACTCGACCGCGACGCGCGGGACGAGGGATTCATACCGTTCATAGGCAAACGCGCCGGGCGCGGACTCCGGTTCCGCGGACGCGGCCGTTGATTCGGGCGCCGCGGACGCGGTTACTGATTCAATATCCGCGTTGGCGGCCATGGATTCAAGCTCCGCCATGATTGTCCGGTAGACTTCGAGCGCGCCGCGGTTGTTCCAATGCGTGTCCCGCTGATGGTAATAATATGTCCCGTCGTCCTTCTCCCGGAGCTGTTGAAAGAGCGCCGAGAGGTCGATGTAACGGACGCCGAGCGCGTCGATCCTCAGCTGAACGCGGTCGAGCAAACGCGCGCCGTCCAGCCCCGGGCGCGGCATATAATACGGCAGATACTCGGGGTAGACGCCCGCCTTATTGGGCGCGGCCACAAAAAGAAAGTCCGCGCCGTTTTGCTCGAGGTATTCCGAAAAAAGCCACAGCGTCCGGGCGATCCGCGCGGCAGCGCGGTCCGACGCCTGATTGCCCGGCGTGTCCGGGTCGAGCGTCTCCGCGAGGAACAGCCACCCGTCGCGCCCCTCCACAACCTTTTGATTGGAGGATTCCCCGAACAGACGACTTTTCAGCTCCGCGTCCAAAGCGATCAGCTGCGTGCGCAGGCCGAAATGCGTGGAAAAATAGTCCGCTTTCGGCTGGTCCTCGTCCGATTCATTCGCCGTGTCGTCGTCCGGCTCGCCAACGTCCGGCTCGCCAGCGTCCGTCTCGCTGACGCCGCCGCTCTGTTCTCCGCCGCCGCCCTGTACACCATCGCCCTGTACACCGCCGTTGCCCTGTTCTCCGCCGCCGTCCGATGTGCCGCCGCCCTGTTCTCCGCCGCCGTCCGATATGCCGACGTCCGCCTCCGCGGCCCCCGCCTCGTCCTCCGCGCCCGCGTCTCGCGCCGTGACCCCGGACACGAACGGCATCGAAACGACAGGAACAATCGCAATCATGAAAAAAAACAGACAATATAGAAAATATGCACTTTTTTTCACTCGATCAGACACAAAATTCTCCATTATTATGAACACGTTTATATTCACTTCATACCACGCCGTCCCGCAAGCAAAACAATAATATCTCTGTCTTCCGCACGCTGCCGCTCCCCGCACCGACGGAGCGGAGCGGCGCTCAAAAACGGAAGTAGATAAACGGGTTGTACGTCGCGCTCGCGAGATTTAATACGCACAGGAAAAACAGCGGGACCGAAAGCGCGAAACCGGCGGCTTGCAGCTTGGGCAGCCGCGCCGTGAGCGCGGGCACGATCGGAAACACCGCGAGCGCCGCGACCGCGAACGCCGGGATCGCGGACGGACGCAGGAGCGACAGCGCCTGACCAAGCTGCGCGGCAAAGTCCCCGCGCGCGCCGCCGAAAAACATCGACGAGAGCATCCAACCGGCGTCTGTGAGCGTCGCGGTGCGGAAGATCACAAAACCGACGACGGCCACGAGGACCGTATAGAGCCACGCGACCGGCTTTGGAAGCCTCCGTATCCGGATCACACCGTAGGTTTCGAGCATCAGGAACAGCCCGTGGAACATCCCCCAGACGACGAACGTCCAATTCGCCCCATGCCACAGCCCCGTCAGGAAAAACACAATCAGCTTATTGGCTCCCTCCCGGAGCTTTCCGCGGCGATTGCCGCCGAGCGGGATATAGACGTATTCCCGGAACCACACGGACAGCGAGATATGCCATTTGCGCCAAAAGTCCCGCATACCGACCGCCGCATACGGCCACTCGAAATTTTCACGGAACGAAAAGCCCAACATGCGGCCGAGGCCGATCGCCATGTCGGAATAGCCCGAGAAGTCATAATAGATTTGCAGCGCATAGGCGATCGCGCCGAGCCACGCGACGGGGGACGCGAGCGGAAGCGCGCCGGAAAGCGTATCGGAGAGCGCGCCCTGCGACGCTATCGCCGCCGATGCCGCCGCCGAGACCTCCGCGCCCGACACGGCCACGGCTGCCGACGCCCCCGCGCCAGCCGCCGATGCCGCCGCGGCGTGGTTCATCTTGAACACGGTGTCCGCGACGGCCCCGACCGTATTTGCGAGCAATAGCTTTTTTGACAGCCCGACGATGAAGCGCCGCAGACCGTACGCCGCGTCCCGCACGTTCGGCGCGCGCGCGAAAAGCAACGGCTCGATGTCGCCGTACCGCACGATCGGCCCCGCGATCAGCTGCGGGAAGAACGAGATGTAGAGCAGAAGCCCGACAAGGCTCCGCTGCGCCCGCACACGCCCCCCGTAGACGTCGAGCACATAGGACATCGCTTGGAACGTGAAAAAGGATATGCCGATCGGGAGCGGGATCCCCGGATCGGGAATGTCGACGCCGGGCAGCCGGTTCAGGTTCTCAACGAGGAAGTTCGTATATTTAAATACGCACAAAAGCCCGATGTTAAAGACGACGCAGAGCGTAAAATATAGTTTCCGCGCGGCGGCCAAACGCGCCGCGTCCATCGCGGTCACAGAAGGCGAGACAGCCGCCGCGTGCGATGCGGTCGCCGCGGCAGACGGGGGCGCTTCCGCCGTCGCGTGTACTGAGGGTGCGCCGGCCGCAGCAGTTACCGCAGCCGCCGCGTCCGTCGTATGCGGCGCGTCAGGGCTCGGCGTGACCGCGCCGAGACGCAGCGCGATCATATAGTTGACGACCGTCGAAACAAGCAGCAGCAGCGCGAACGCCGGATTCCCCCACGCGTAGAAGAAAACGCTCACAAGCGCGAGCAGCGCATTTTGCGCGCGGATATTGCGTGCGGACACGAGTGCGAGCACACAGGCGACCGGCAGGAACACGAACAGAAAAATCGGCGAACTGAATACCACGGCGCGCCTCCAGCAAAACTAAGTGTGTTTCAAAGCCAACGTATGTACATTATTTTACCACGCCGGCCGCCAAATAAACAGTGGGGCGCATTTGGTTTTCAAATGTATGAAAGTGTGAACAAGACTGGCAGATAAGCAGATGGGGGCGCCAACTCCGGCGCTCCCATCCCCTTAAATTTTACTATTTGACGATTTGCTTACGATAGTTGTAAACGTCTTTACCGAAACTGCCGACATAGTGAATTTCCTCAAAACCGCGCTCCGTCAGCTCCGACTTCGGTTTTATGTCGCCCACGGAGTCGCCGACGCAATCGAGCAGCCACCCGCCCGATTTGCATACTCTGGTAAGCTCCGCAATTTCATCGTCCCAGAAGTCGCCCACCACATGGCCCGACATTACGATGTCGAACGTATTGTCGGGGTACGGAATCGCGGTGACAAATCCGTCGGCTACCCGAATATTCCCAAAATTCATGTCTTTGGATTTGCCGCGCATAAACTCGCGCAGCGTTTCTACGGGTTCGCTTGCGTAGACCCACGCGGCTTTTTCCGCCGCCGCGAACGTGAGTCTGCCCGAACCGGCGCCGACGTCCAGCACGATTTTTCCCGAGAAGTCCGCAAGCTCGAACAGGCGCTCGCGACTCCAACCTCGAATATAATCGCTTTTTTCCGCCATAACTTCCGGCGTCGTGTATGTGATCCAATCCTCGACGCCCGCCAAAGCGAAAACCTCCGCCTCTCGGATTTGCATGGGGTCCGGGGCCGCGGGAGCGTTCGCGGCAAGCTCCGCGACTGTCGGCGCGCACTCCGGGCAACGCCGCTCGAAATACCACCTGACCGCCGGATTGGCGTTCAGCGCGACACCCATTTTCGATTTCCACTCCGCGCTGTCAACGCGCCAGCCTCCGAATTGAAATATCATTCGGATTTGGAAGCGTTCCAAAAGCAGAAAGCTGTTGAACGAATAATCGCTCGGGTTGATCCAACCTAACATATAACCTCCATTTCATAGTCGCCCTCCTGTTTTTTGAGTTTCCGACTGTGCGCTTCATATGAAATCGCTCCTTTCAGATTGTGATGTCTGCATTATAGCACACCTTTCCCCGCCTTTTAAGGAAAGGTTATGAAATTACAGGGCGCGGCAAGCGAACTTGACGCTCAGTCAAGCCGGCGCTATACTCAATTGTGTTGGGGAGGTACATCTATGCAAAACACGTTCCGTATTGTCATATTCAAAGATAAAGAGACGGATTCCTATTGGGCGACCTGTCCGGTGCTTCAAGGTTGCAATACTTGCGGAGACACGATTGAAGAAGTTCGAGCCAACATGAAAGAAGCCATTATGTTATGTCTTGAAAATTAAGGCGCTCGCGACCTTCGCGATTTCGCGACCGGGCGTTGCTTTTTGGGAGCGGGGCGTGATACAATACCCCTATGAAAAGCGTAAAATTCATCTGGTTCTGGCTTAGGGGCAGCAGGCTGCTATATGTGCTCGCGCTGCTCTGCGTACTCGTCTCGGCGGCGTTGTCGCTCCTGACGCCCTACCTGATCAAAATCATCGTCGACTTTATCCTCGGGGCCGAGTTCGGCGACGCGCCGCGGGCGGTCGCCGCGGTCGTCAACGCCGTCGGGGGGCGGGATTTTTTGCGCGCGCATCTTTGGATTTGCGGGCTGGCGATCGTGTGTACGACGCTCCTGAACGGGCTGATCATGTTCAACCACGGCGTGCTCTGCGCAAAGGCGGCCGAGCGCGCGATCAAACGTCTGCGCGACGAGCTGTACAGCCACATTCAGCGGCTGCCCTACGCGGACCTCGTGCGAATCCACACGGGCGACTACATTCAAAGATGTACTTCGGACGTCGACCTGATCGGGCGCTTTATGGAGACGCAGTTCGTCGAGGCGGGGCGCACGCTGATCCTGATCATCGGCATCCTGTCCGTGATGTTTACGCAGAGCGTCCGTTTCACGCTCGTCTCGCTGCCGATCGTGCCGCTTGTGTTCATCTTTTCGATCGTTTTTTTTCACCTCGTCCGCGACAAATTCAAAAAAACCGACGAGTCCGAAGGGCGCATGATGACCGTCCTGCAAGAGAACCTGACGGGCGTGAAGGTCGTGCGGGCTTTTGCGCGTCAGCGGTTTGAGATCGACAAGTTCGAGGCTTCGAGCGCGGAGTTCCGCGACCTTGACATCGGACTCGCGAATCTCGTGTCATGGTTTTGGGCGGCCTCGGACTTTTTATGCTGGCTGCAAACCGGCGCGGTCGTCGTCGCGGGGACGCTGTGGGCGGTGCAGGGCGTCGTGACGCTCGGGACCGTGCTGCTCTTTATCAGCTATGAGGCGCAGCTCCTGTGGCCGGTGCGCCAGCTCGCGCGGATTTTTTCCGACTTGGGCAGGATGAGCATTTCGATCAAGCGGCTGCGCGAAATTTTGGAGACGCCCGCGGAGGACATGCGGGCGGGTGGCGCAAAGCCGTGGATCACGGGCGACGTGGTCTTTGAACATGTGGGCTTTAGCTACGCGACCGAAAGCGGCGTCAACACCGAAAGCGGCGCAAGAGCCAAGGAAGGCGCGGCTGCAGGGGAAGACGCCGCCTCCCCCGTCTCATCATCGCCATCGCCATCCCGCGCTCCCGCCGCCGCGACGCTCACGGACATCTCGTTTACGGTCCGGCGCGGCCAGACGGTCGCGATCATGGGGCCGACCGGCTCCGGCAAAACGACGCTCGTGCAGCTGATCGCGGCGCTCTACGACTACACCTCCGGTTCCATCCGGCTCGACGGCGCGGAGCTCCGGGGGATCGACAAGGAGTGGCTGCGCGCGCATGTCGGCATTGTCGAGCAGGAGGTTTTTTTGTTTTCCCGGACGATTGAGGAAAACATCGCAATCGCGCGCGAGGCGGGCGGCTACACGCAGGACGAGGTCTATAAGGCCGCGCGCCTCGCGGAGGTCCACCACGTCGTCGAGGAGTTCCGCGAAGGTTATCAGACGGTCGTCGGTGAGCGCGGCGTCACGCTTTCGGGCGGGCAGAAGCAGCGGGTCGCGATCGCCCGGACGATACTCGGAGACTATCCGATCCTGATTTTTGACGATTCCCTGAGCGCCGTCGACACCGAGACGGACGCCGCGATCCGGCGGGCGCTCAAGGAGCGGAGCCGCGACGTGACGACGTTCATCATCGCGCATCGGATCACGACGCTCTATGACGCCGATCTGATCCTCGTCGTCGAAAAGGGCCGCATCTCGCAGCAGGGGACACACGAGGAACTGATCCGGCGGCCCGGCTTGTATAAGCGCATTTGGGACCTGCAATCCGACGTGCAATAGCGCCGTCGGCCGCCCGGCGACATTAACTGTCCGGCGACATCAACCGCCAGCGACGCGCCACAGCCGCAAGGCGACATCGACCGCCCGGCCCCGCCGACAGCCCGGCGTCACAAGCCGCCCGCGGCGCCGCAAAAACGAAAGGACGTTTAACGTGCATTTTGACGAGGAAGTCTATCAAGGAAAGCTCGACCTGAAAATTTGGGGCAGAATGCTGCGCTTCCTTCTGCCCTACCGCAAAAAGGCCGCGGCGCTCGTGGTCTTTATGATCGTCGGCGGCGGGATTGACGCGTCGTTTACAATGCTGCAGCGATACGCGATCGACCGCTTTATCGGCGAGAAAACGACGGACGGTCTCGCGCTGTTCTCCGTCGCGTTCTTCGTTGTGCTCGTGCTGCAGGCGACGAATATGTTCTTTTTGATCAAATTCGCGGAGACGCTCGCGATCACGGTCTGCTACGATCTGCGCAAGGAGGGCTTCCGCCACCTCCAGCGGCTCTCGTTCTCGTATTACGACAAAACGCAGGTCGGCTGGATCGTCTCGCGCCTGACGTCCGACACCTATTCGCTCTCCGGGATTCTGACGTGGGGCGTCGTGGACATCGTGTGGGCGCTCGCGATCATGGGCTTTGTTGCGGTCTACATGTGTATCTTAAACTACCGGCTCGCGCTGATCATGCTCGCGGTCCTGCCCGTGCTCGCCGTGAGCACGCTGTATTTTCAAAAGCGGATATTAAAATATCACCGCGAGGTGCGTAAGGACAACTCGAAGATTACAGGCGGCTTCAACGAGGGGATCACGGGGGCGCGCACGAGCAAGGTGCTCGGCACGGAAGGCGTGAATCTGCGCGGCTTTCGCGGGCTGACGGACAACAAATACCGCTCGACGGTGATGGCCGTGACCTTCTCGTCGCTGTTTTTGCCTGTTGTGATGACGCTCGGCAGCGTAGCGACCGCGCTCGTCGTCTGGGCGGGCGGGAATGGGCTGATCGCCGGCGGAGCAGCCGCGGGAGCAGCCGCCGGTGCTGTCGGTACCGCCGGAGCAGCAGTCGACGCCGCCGGAGCAGCCGGAGCAGTTGTCGGTTCCGCCGGGATCAACGGAGGCAGTTTCATCGGTGTCATCAGCTTTGGTACGCTCGCCGCGTTCCTGACGTATTCGATGCAGATTTTTGAGCCCCTGCGGGAGATCGCGCGCGTAATCGCGAACATCATCTCGACGCAGGCCTCCGCCGAGCGGGTCGTCTCGCTGCTCGACTCGAAGATCGAAATCGAGGACTCGGACGAGGTCGCCCGTGTGTTCGGCGACGAATCCAATCCCAAGCGGGAAAACTGGCCGCCGCTTCACGGGGACATCTCGCTGCGCGACGTGACGTTCTCCTATGAACAGGGCGACGACCGGAAAAACGTGCTCGAACATTTCAATATCGACATTCGTCAGGGCGAGACGATCGCGTTCGTCGGGGAGACCGGCGTCGGCAAAAGCACGATCGTGAACCTCGTGTGCCGGTTTTACGAGCCGCAGGAGGGGCGTGTGCTGATAGACGGCGTCGACGTGCGCGAGCGCTCGCAGCTCTGGCTGCAATCCCATCTCGGCTATGTGCTGCAGGACCCGCACCTGTTCAGCGGCACGATCCGCGAGAATATCCGCTACGGCAGGCTCACGGCAAGTGACGCGGAGGTTGAGGAGGCCGCGAAGGTCGTGAAGGTCCATGACTACATCCTGTCGCTGCCGGGCGGTTATGAGACCGAGGTCGAGGAGGGCGGGAGCAGGCTTTCGACGGGGCAGAAGCAGCTGATTTCAATCGCGCGGGCCGTGCTCGCGGACCCCCGGATTTTTGTGCTCGACGAGGCGACGTCCTCGGTCGACACCGAGACGGAAAAACTGATTCAGGACGCGATCCAGTACATCATGCGCGGCAGGACGAGCCTTGTGATCGCGCACCGGCTGTCCACGATCCGCTCCGCGGACAGGATTCTCGTGATCCGCGAGGGCGGGGTCGCAGAGCAGGGCCCGCACAGCGAGCTGATGCGGCAAAAGGGGCGCTACTACCGCCTCTACATGAACCAATTCATGGACGAAGCCGAGGATCAGGATCAGGAGCAGGAAAAAGAGGGTGCTGCCGGGGAGCGGGAGCAGGAGTGCGCCGTCGCCGCGGATCAGGATCAGGTGAGCGCCGCCGATTTTTCTAAAATCAGCCATCCCGGCACTTTATAGGTTTTTCCGGTAAACGTACCGTCGCCGTTGTTCTCAATAACCGAGATGTATCCGTCGCCGCCGTCGTATTCTTCCCACGTTGAAGCGGCGTACAGCGCCGAGCCGAATCTCGCGACGCCGTTTTCATCGAACAGCCCCGGAAAGCCGTCCCGTTCCAAGCTCCGATCATTTTCCGGGTCCATGGATTCTTCCGTGATCGGGAACATCGCGGTCCACGCGTCAGATTCGGTATCGCCGGATTCAGTGTCCATGCTGTGGTACTCGAATGTATCGCCGTAGGTGAGGATTACCTCGCTGCCCGGCACAACTTCGCATTGCTCGAGCGGTATGCTGTGTACGAGTTCTTCGCGCCTTATGCTCTCCGCCCTCATTCTCTCGGACTCCTCGGGCGGCATATAGACTATGCCCGCCAGAGCTCCCGCTCTGTCGATTTCCGACTCAATGTTGAGCGTGATCGTCTTTTCCTGCGTTTTTCCATCGTCGAAAGTGGCGACGGCGCGGATGGTCGCCTTTGAGGGCGTCGCCTGCCAGTCGGATATTTCCGTCCCCCAAAACAGCAGATAATCGTCGATCATGGCGTCTTTTTCGAGTGTGAAGGCGTCCCCGATTACGTCAAAGTCGTGACTGTACATTTTAAGTGTGTACACGGTGTCGCCGGGGGCCTTGTGGTAACTCGCCGGAACGCCCTCCTCCGCGATTGTTTCGCCATTTTCAGTTCTGAGATACTGCTTTGCGAAAAAGCCGTCGTCGGTGTAAAAATCCACGCTCTTGAGGTTTTCGCCCTCGCATTTCAGATCGGCGCTGACGTAAAAAAAGCTTCCGTTATAAGTGATCCAAGAAAACGTTTGGCGGCCCAACAAATCCGCCTCGTGCAGCGCGAAGGAACCGTCCTCCCGCTGCTCTATCGCGTAGGCTTTCAGGTCAAAGACATTGCTGATTTTCGGATTGATCAGCATATAACCGAACACAGCGCAGAACACCAGTGCCGCCGCCGTCGCCGCCGCGAATGCCGACCGCCGTAAAAACGGCCGCGCCGCCTTTTTATCGGCGCCATAGATGTTTTTTTGCCGCGCCGTCGGCATTTTCTCGGCCTGCTCTGAGATGAACTTATCGTCAATACCGCCGATTGCGTTAAAAAGTTTTTTGCTGTTCATAAATAAATTCCCTCGCTTTCAAGATGTTTGCGGAGTTTTTTCCGCATACGAAATAGGATGGACTTTACCTTGCCGACACTCATATCAAGCCCGTCGGCGATTTCCTGAAGACCGGCCGCCTGCCAGTACCGGCTGACAAAGACGACCCTGTGTTTCTCGCTCTGCATCGCAAGAAACGAGTTCAGCGCGCAGGATATGGCTTCCGATTCGGCCGCCGTATCAAACGAATGATCGCTTAAACATTCCTCCAGTTCGTGCAGGATGAGCTCCGTCTGACCGCCGCCCCGCTTAACGGTTCTTTCCCGCTCAAGCCGGTTGATCGAAAGGTTCCGGGTGATCTTTCCGGCGAACGCGCGCAAATCGTTCGGCCGTTCCGGGGGGATTGCGTTCCAGAGGTTGTTATAGGTGTCGTTTACGATTTCTTCCGCGTCTTGGGAGTTGCCAATGATATGAAACGCGATCGCGCGTAAGTATTGCGAATACTTCTGACTGACCGCGCTGATTGCCGATTCCGAGCGTCCCCGGAACCGCTCGATGATCTCTTCGTCGTCCATCTCTTGCCTCCCTTCCGATTTTACGGCGCCTTCACACATAAAGACAGGAAAAATTCCGCGAGGTTTCGCTTCGGGAAAAAAATTCGCAAAAAAATAAGCGCGAGGTTTGTCCCGCGCCTGATTTTTCTCAACTGTTTATCCCTCTCCCGCCAAAAACGCGTCGATGTCGTCAACATGACGAATGTCGGCGCCGCCGCCGGAATAGATTCCTCCGCTTAGACGGGTAAACATCACCGGAGTGTCAACAGCGCCCGCGCCAACGGTCAGCAGCAGCGTCCCCGCATCGCCGCCGTCAACGTCGTACCGCATGACGAACAGCCCGCTGCCCACGTCCTCGCCGATAAAGCCGCCCAAATCGTTCAGCGTCAAATCCGCGCCGAAACTGTTCGCTATATCGCGCAAATCGGCAAGCGTCATCATACGCTTATGGCGCTGGTCTGAAAGCTCGGGAGTTTCCCCGGCCGCGGCGGGGTCCTCCTGTGTCAGCGAAAACCGTATGCCGTCAGTGCGGACAATCAATATGACCGCCGCCAACTCGCCGCCGTCGCCGGCAAAAGACATCATGCGCATGATGATCCTGTCGCCGTCTTTCGTGTCCGCGCCCGGCGTCCAATGTACGCGCGGCGACACGCCAAAATCCCGCTCGGCGTAACTGCCGAGCGCCGTGACGATGCCGTCCTTCAAAAGTCCGAAACCGCCGCTTTCACAGGTGTATTGCATTTGCGCCGGAACGTCGGACTGGCCGCTGTAACCAAGTATAATCCCCGGAACGCCGGACATTGTGGGCGCATAGTCGCCGGGCTGCGGGTCCGCCGAAAACTTCGTTTGAAACACGAAATCGGGGTCGTATGGCGGCGCGGACGTTTCCTCCGGCAGCTCTCCCAAAATGATCGCCGGGGCGTCGTTTTTGTTTATAACGGGAGCTTGCGGCCGGCCTTCAAAAGTCGCCGCGGTGGCAGCGGGCCGCGTATCCGCCCGCGGATCTGACTGCGTGTCGGTCTGCGTATCAGCCCGCGTATCTGACTGCGGATACGCCCGCGTATCTGACTGCGTATCCGCCTGGCCCCCCGCGCCCAGCGCCACCGCCGCGCCGACGGCGAGCACCACCAGCGCCGCCGAGACGACCACCGCGGCGCGTGTGTCTTTTTTATTTTTCATAATCGCCCCCAGCCTTTCTTTGAGCGCCTGTTTGCCCTCGACCATCGTCGTTGAAACTACGGCGCGGGGCATACGGCTTTCGGCGGCGAGGGACAGCAGCGTATTTCCGTAGTGCTTTTTGCCGTCCTCGTCAAGCCTGCGGATAACCGCCTCGTCGCAGGATAATTCGCAGGCGCGGTCAAGCTCGCGGCGGGCAGCGTAAACGAGCGGATTG
>JAITSR010000338.1 GCA_031287655.1 Clostridiales bacterium | reverse complement strand
TTCCTGAACACGCTGGGCGGGCCGTTCACGAAGGAGGAACTCGCGCAGGCGGCGGCGGACGACTATGATACGGCGCGCGCGGCAATCGCGAGCCTGCAGTAGACGGAAGGAACGGTCATAAATATATGCCAGAGACGATTGAACAGAACACCCGCGGCCCAATGACGGCCGCGGGCCGCGGCAAAAAGGCGCGTTCGTGGCATGGGGGGCAGTTTCCCTATTCGGTGATTCTGCTCTGTATGCTCCCCGGGATACTGCACTATCTCGTGTTTCGGCTGATCCCGTCGGGCGCGACCGCGTTTTTGTCCTTTACGAATATTTCCGGCTTGCCGAACGCCGCGTGGAAGTGGATCGGTTTTGATAATTACAGGGAGTTTTTCGTCCTGCAAAATGTGCGCGACCTCAAAAACACACTTGCGCGCACCGGCGTGTTCGCCGTCTCCGTGACGCTGATTCAGAACGCCCTCGCGCTGCTGGTCGCGATCGTCGTGAGCCAAAAGTTCCTGCGCGGGCGCAGCCTGTTCCGGGCGGTTTACTTTATGCCGGTCATACTGGGTACGGCTGTCGTCGCGACGATCTGGAAGCTATTGTTCTCCACGCCGACGGGTCCCGTGTTCCTGTTCATGCAGTCCGTGCTCGGAATCGAGGCCCCGCCCGCGGTCCTCTCCAGCTATACCTACGCGTTTCCCGCGGTCATCGCGGCGCAGATATGGCAGAACATGGGCTATTCGATGGTGATTTTCATCGCCGGGCTGCAGAGCATCGCGCAAGAGCTCTACGAGGCCGCGAACATCGACGGGGCGGGCAAGTGGCAGAGCTTTCGGCGGATTACGTTTCCGTTGATCTGGCCCGCGCTGACGGTCAACGCGCTGCTTTCGATCATCGGGTCCTTGCAGTCGTTTGAGTTGATTATGACGATCACGCGCGGTTCGTTCAACACGGCGACGCTCGGGATGCGCGTATTCGCGACGGCGTTCGGCGGGACGGGCGCGACCGCGTCCGGGGCCGCGGTCGCCGGTATGAGGCAGGGCTACGCGGCGGCGCAGAGTATGGTGCTCTTTGTCGTCGTGCTCGTGGTCACGATCATATCACAGATACTCATGCGGAAAGCCGAGGTGGAACAATAAGATGGACAGTCAGGATAAAAAAGTCATTCACCAAAAAAACAGACCTTTTCTCGCAGCCTGCTATCTGCTCGCCGTCGTATTCCTGTTCCTCTATCTGTTCCCGCTGTTTTTCAGCTTCAACACCTCGCTCAAAACGAGCAGGGAGTACCTTTTGAACCCGATCGGGCTGACGCAGAGCTGGTCTTTTGACAATTACATTACGGCGTGGACGCGGGCGCGTTTTGGCAGCTACATCTCAAACTCAATCCTGTACACCGCGGTCTGCACCGTCATATCGTTGCTGCTGTCGGTGCTGATCGCGTTTCCGATCGCGCGCCGCTTTTTCCCGGGCAGCCGGGCCGTGTACAACATCTTCCTCTGCGGCCTGTTTCTGCCGTCCGGGACGATCCCGCTGTTTCAGATCATCCTCAACATGGGGCTCCACAACACGAGACTCGGCTATATGCTGATTATGACAGGCGTGAGCTCGACGAGCGTGTTCTTCTTCACCGGCTATTTCAAGTCGATCCCGAAGGATATGGACGAGGCCGCGGTGATCGAGGGTTGCGGGTATCTGCGGTACATCTTTAAAATACTGATCCCGCTGTCAAAGCCCGCGATCGCGTCGATGGGGGTGCTGAGCATGATCGGCGTCTGGAACGACATCGTCTCGTCGACGATTTACCTCACGAGTGAGAGTAACTTTAATATCACGCGCGGACTGACGGTCTTTACGGGACAGTATTCGAGCGACTGGACGCTGACCGCGGCCGGGCTTTTCATCGTCGCCGCGCCGCTGATCCTGATCTACGTCTTTTGCCAGCGCTACATTGTTGACGGCGTGATGGCGGGGGGCGTCAAGGGGTAAAATACGTAACAGGTCAGACGTTGCTCCGCAACGTCGCCCGAATAAACGCAGCGCGCCTGCGTCGCGTTTGTCTTGCGCAATTTTGCGATACGCTTGTCAGCGACGCCGGAAAAATGGTATACTTTATCTGTTAGGCAATTCACTCACATCCATTCACTAGTGGGAGGTAAATCAACCAATGGCAAAGACAAAGCAGACAATGGACGGCAACGAGGCTGCCGCTTACGCTTCGTATGCGTTCACGGAGGTGGCCGGGATCTTTCCGATCACGCCATCCTCACCGATGGCGGAGCACATTGACGAGTGGTCCGCGAAGGGCAAGAAGAATATCTTTGGGCAGCAGGTCACGGTGACGGAAATGCAGTCCGAGGGCGGCGCGGCGGGCGCGGTTCACGGCTCTCTGGCCGCGGGCGCGCTGACGACGACCTACACCGCGTCGCAGGGGCTTTTGCTGATGATCCCGAACATGTACAAGCTCGCCGGGGAACTCCTGCCGGGCGTGCTGCATGTGAGCGCCCGCGCGCTGGCCGGACACGCGCTCTCGATTTTCGGCGACCACTCGGACGTCATGGCCTGCCGCCAGACGGGTTTTGCGTTCCTCGCCTCCACAAACGTGCAGGAGATCATCGACTTGGGCGCGATCGCGCACCTTTCCGCGATCAAGGGCCGCGTGCCGTTCCTGCACTTCTTTGACGGCTTTCGCACGTCGCATGAGATCCAGAAGGTCGAGCTCGTCGACTACGAGGACTATGCGAAGCTGCTCGACAAAGCCGCGCTCAAAGCCTTCCGCGACGGCGCGCTGAATCCGGAGCACCCGGTGCTCCGCGGCACCGCGCAGAACCCGGACATCTTCTTTCAGGCAAAAGAGGCGTCGAACAAATTTTACGACGCGGTTCCCGGCATTGTTCAGGGCTATATGGACGAGCTCGCGAAGATTACGGGCCGCCCCTACAAGCTGTTTGACTACTACGGCGCGCCGGATGCCGAGCGTGTGATCATCGCGATGGGTTCCGTTTGCGACACGATCGAGGAGACGATCGACCACCTCGCAAAGCAGGGCGAAAAGCTCGGCCTCGTCAAGGTCCGCCTCTACCGTCCGTTCTCCGTTGAAGCGTTGTTTGACGCGATCCCAAAGACCGCGAAGAAGCTCGCGGTGCTCGACCGCACAAAAGAGCCGGGCGCGCTCGGCGAGCCGCTCTATCAGGACGTCGTGAACGCGCTCTTTGAGCGCGGCGAGCGCCCTGTGGTCGTCGCTGGCCGCTATGGTTTGGGTTCAAAGGATACGACCCCCGGCCAGATCCTCGCGGTGTATGAAAACCTGAAGGCCGCGTCCCCGAAGAACCATTTCACGCTCGGCATCGTCGACGACGTCACAAACCTCTCGCTGCCCTTAAACGAGGAATTCGACTCCGCGCCGACGGGTACGACGAGCTGCAAGTTCTGGGGTCTGGGCTCCGACGGCACGGTCGGCGCGAACAAGAACTCGATCAAGATCATCGGCGACCACACGGACATGAGCGTGCAGGCGTATTTCTCTTACGACTCAAAAAAGTCCGGCGGCATCACCGTCTCCCATCTGCGCTTTGGCCACCAGCCGATCAAGTCGACCTATTTTGTCAACAAGGCCGACTTCGTCGCGTGCCACAACCAGAGCTATGTCGACAAGTATGACATCGTTGAGGATTTGAAGGACGGCGGCGCGTTCCTTTTGAACACGGCGTGGACCGAGCAGGAACTCGAGCAAAAGCTCCCGGCGAAGGTCAAGCAGTTCATCGCGCGGCACAAGATCAATTTTTACACAATCGACGGCATCTCGATCGGCAAGGAGCTGGGGCTCGGCTCGCGGATCAACGTAATCATGCAGGCGGCGTTCTTTAAGCTCGCGAACATCATCCCGATCGACGACGCCGTCAAATACATGAAGGACGCGGCCAAAAAGTCCTACGGCAGCAAGGGCGACGCGGTCGTCGAAATGAACTACAAGGCCGTGGAGCGCGGCATCTCCGAAGTGAAGCAAATCACGGTCCCGGCGGCGTGGGCGGATGTGCGGGACGCTGTGCTGCCGGACAGCAAGGTCCCGGCGTTTATCAAGGATATTATGGAGCCGATGAACGCCCAGCTCGGCCACAAGCTGCCGGTCAGCTCTTTTGTCGGCAGGGAGGACGGGACGTTCCCGCAGGGTACGACAAAATATGAAAAGCGCGGGATTGCGGTCGACGTGCCGCAGTGGCAGGCGGAGCACTGCATCCAGTGCAACCAGTGCTCCTATGTGTGTCCGCACGCGGTAATCCGCCCGTTCCTGCTCAATGAAAAGGAGCAGGCCGCCGCGCCCGCGACGTTTGAGTCAAAGAAGGCGATCGGCAAGGGCTTTGAGGCGTTGGCTTTCCGGATGCAGGTCTCGCTGCTCGACTGTACGGGCTGCGGCAACTGCGCCGAGGTCTGCCCCGCGAAAACAAAGGCGCTCGTGATGAAGCCCGCGGCGGAGCAGCAGGTCGAGATCGACAACTGGGACTACGCGCAGACGCTCTCGGTCAAAGAGAACCTGATGAACGCCGAGACCGTGAAGGGCAGCCAGTTTGAGACGCCGCTGCTCGAATTCTCGGGCGCGTGCGCGGGCTGCGGCGAGACGCCTTACGCAAAGCTCGTCACACAGCTCTTTGGCGACCGCATGATGATCGCGAACGCGACGGGCTGCTCGTCGATCTGGGGCGGCAGCGCCCCGGCGCAGCCGTACACGACGAACCACGAGGGCAAGGGCCCGGCGTGGGCGAACTCGCTGTTTGAGGACAACGCGGAGTATGGCTACGGTATGTTTCTCGGCGTCCGGCAGATTCGCGACAAGCTCTATTTGCTCACGACCGAGCTGCTCGGCGCGGGCGTCGACGGGGCGTTAAAGGACGCGGCGCAGGCATGGCTCGACGCGTTTTTGGACGGCAAAAAGACAAAGTCGGCCTCGGCGGCGTTTACGACGGCGCTCGCGGCGTACAAGGGCGGGAGCGCGCAGGCGCAGACGCTCATATCGGAGATTCTCGAAAAGAAGGATTTTCTTGTAAAGCGTTCGCAGTGGGTGTTCGGCGGCGACGGGTGGGCGTATGACATCGGTTACGGCGGGCTCGACCATGTGCTCGCCTGCGGCGAGGATGTGAACGTGCTCGTGTTCGACACGGAAATCTATTCCAACACGGGCGGCCAGAGCTCAAAGGCGACGCCGATCGGAGCCGTCGCGCAGTTTGCGGCGTCCGGCAAGGCGACAAAGAAGAAGGACCTCGGCCTGATGATGACGAACTACGGCTATGTGTACGTTGCGCAGATCGCGATGGGCGCGAACCAGAATCAGGCGATTCGCGCGATCGTCGAGGCAGAGAGCTATCCGGGACCGTCGATCGTGATCGCCTACGCGCCCTGTATCAACCACGGCATCCGCATCGGCATGGGCTGCACGCAGAAGGAAGAAAAGCTCGCGGTCGATGCGGGGTATTGGCATCTGTACCGCTTCAACCCGCGGCTCAAGGCGGAGGGCAAGAACCCGTTCACGCTCGACTCCAAGGACCCGACCGCGCCGTACCGCGACTTCCTGATGGGCGAGGTGCGTTACTCGTCGCTGACCCGGTCGTTCCCGGAGCGCGCAAAAGAGCTCTTTGTGAACGCGGAGGCCGCGGCGCAGGACAGGTTGGATTCGTACAAGCGTATGGCCGGCAACTGACGCGTCAGAAATCGGCGGTCGGAAGCTGGGAGTAGAAAGACAGACTGAATTGCGGGCCGTGACCAAAGCCTATGTTGGCTTTTGCCGCGGCCCTTCTTTTCGGACGGGAGGTTACACAGAATCGTATGGACAAAGAAAAATCAGAGGTCCGATGCGGCGCCGGAGACGGGGAAAGAGACAGCGACAGGGGCGCGCTCGTGGCGCGGCTTTCCGCGCAGGAGCGGTTTTCGTTCGACGATCTCGTGGCGGTCATGGAGACGCTTCGCGCGCCCGGCGGCTGCCCTTGGGATCGCGAGCAGGACCATGTAAGTCTGAAGCGCTACCTGATTGAGGAGGCCTACGAGGTGCTCGAGGCGATTGACGAGAAGGACGAGACCCTGCTCTGCGAAGAACTGGGCGACGTGCTGCTGCAAGTCGTCTTTCACGCGAATATCGCGGCTTTTGACATCGGGGACGTCATATCAGGCGTGTGCAAAAAGATGGTCACGCGGCATCCGCATATATTCGGTTCGGTCGTAGCCGAGACCTCCGAGGCCGTACTCACAAATTGGGAGCAGATCAAACGCGAGGAAAAGGACCTGACGGACCGGAGTTCGGTTTTAAAAAGGGTGCCGCACAACCTCCCGGCGCTGATGCGCGCATATAAGGTTCAGCAGAAGGCGCGGGACGCGGGCTTTGACTGGGACGACATCGGGCCTGTGCTCGGGAAGGCGGCCGAGGAGCTGGACGAGGTGCGCGAAGCGCTCGCGGCGGGTCGCGCGGACGCCGTACAGGACGAAATCGGCGACTTGCTGTTTGCCGTCGTCAACCTTTCGCGCTTTGCGAAGGTACACCCGGAGCTCGCGCTGACGGCCGCGACGGAGAAGTTTATCCGCCGTTTTGAGGCGATGGAGCGTTTGGCCGAAAAGGACGGGCGCGCGCTCGATGGGATGTCGCTGACGGAGATGGACGCGTATTGGAAGAACGTAAAACGCGCGGAGTAATATTGCCTTAACCGCGCCGGCGGCTGGTGTCGGCGCGGTTAAGACGGAGAGGGGGAGTATGGAACGGATTGAAGCGATCTTTGGGAAGTTTTATACGGACGAGCTGCGGAGCACGCTGATCCCGCAGCTCGTCGCCTGCGCCGTGATTGTCGCCGCGAGCCTGCTGGCTCAAAAAATCGGCAAGCGCATGATCCGGCGGGCCTTTGAGCGCGCAAAGCGCCCGAAGGCCGGGGCGGCGAACGCCGCCGCTCCGCCGCCGGTCAACGTGAGGAAAATCGACACGGCGCGGACGATCGTCCTCGGGCTGTATAAATACACGGTTCTGGTCGTCACCGCGTTCTTTATTTTGCAGACGTTCCATGTGAATCTCGCATCCGTGCTGACGCTCGCGGGGATCGGCGGCCTCGCGGTCGGCATTGGGGCGCAGAGCCTTGTAAAGGACATTCTGACCGGCGCGTTTGTCTGGTTTGAGGATCAGTACGCGGTCGGCGACACGATCAGGGTCGCGAACCTGACCGGCACGGTCGAGGACTTTAACCTGCGCACGACGAAAATCCGGGGCGAAAACGGGGAACTCCACATCATTCCGAACTCCGAAATCCGGATCGTTACAAATTTTACTATTCCAACACCGCGCCGCGGCTCGCGGAGCTGACGAGACGCGCGTAGCGTCCGAGCCAGCCGCCGATGGCTTCCCGCGCGGGCGGTTCCTGCGCGAGCGCCTCGCGGCGGGCGGCAAACTCGCCTTCCGTGACGCGCGCGTCGATCTTCCCGGCGGGAATGTCGATCTCGATCAGGTCGCCCTCGCGCAGGAGCGCGATCTCGCCGCCCGCCGCCGCCTCGGGCGACACATGCCCGATCGACGCGCCGCGCGACGCGCCCGAAAAGCGGCCGTCCGTGATCAGCGCGACCTTGCTGTCCAGCTTCATGCCCGCGAGCGCGGAGGTCGGGTTCAGCATCTCGCGCATCCCCGGGCCGCCCTTAGGCCCCTCACGGCGGATCACGACGACGTCGCCGGCTTTTATGCGGCCCTCGTAAATCGCGGCGATCGCGGCCTCCTCCCCGTCAAAAACCCGCGCGGGCCCCTTGTGTACGAGCATTTCCGGGGCGACAGCGGAGCGCTTTACGACGCAGCCCTCCCGCGCGATATTGCCCCAGAGCGCCGCGATCCCGCCGGTCTCGCTGTAGGGCGCGCCGATCGGGCGGACGACCTCCGGGTCCCGGTTTTCGACGCCCGTGAGGTTTTCGGCGACGGTCTTTGCGGTTACGGTCAAAAGGCCGGTGTCCAAAAGTCCCTTTTTGCAAAGCTCGGCCATCACCGCGGGTACGCCGCCCGCCGCGTCGAGGTCCTGAACATGGTGTGCCCGTCCGGCGGGGGCGAGGTGGCAAAGGTTTGGCGTCCGCGCGCTGATCGCGTTGATCGACGCCAAATCCATCGGGACGCCCGCCTCGTTTGCGATCGCGAGCAGATGCAGGACGCTGTTCGTGCTGCACCCGAGCGCCATGTCGACCGTGAGCGCGTTTGTGAATGCCTGCGGCGTCAGAATATCGCGCGGGCGGATACCCAGCTCTAAAAGCTCCATGATCTTTGTCCCCGCCCGTTTCGCAAGATGCGTGCGTTTTGCGGAGACCGCGGGGATCGTGCCGTTGCCGGGCAGCGCCATCCCGATCGCCTCGCAGAGGCAGTTCATGCTGTTCGCGGTGTACATTCCGGCGCAGGAGCCGCAGCCGGGGCAGCAGTCGCGCTCGTATTCGGCGAGCTCCGCGTCGGAGATCAAACCGGCCTTCCGCGCGCCGACCGCCTCAAAAATTTGGGAAAGGCTGATTTCCTCGCCCGCGTGCCGCCCCGCGAGCATAGGGCCGCCGCTGACCACGATCGATGGGATGTTGAGACGCGCCGCGGCCATCAACATGCCGGGTACGACCTTGTCGCAGTTCGGCACGAGTACGAGGCCGTCAAGGCAGTGGGACGCGGCGAGCGTCTCGACCGAGTCGCAGATCAGCTCGCGCGAAGGCAGGGAGAACCTCATTCCCGCGTGGCCCATCGCGATCCCGTCGCAGACGCCGATCGCGGGCATCAAAATCGGTGTGCCGCCCGCGCTGCGCACACCCGCCTTCACCGCCTCGGAGAG
>JAITSR010000325.1 GCA_031287655.1 Clostridiales bacterium | reverse complement strand
GACGGCGAGGTGCTCGTGCTCGAAAACGTGCGCTTCCATCCCGAGGAAGAAAAAAACGACCCGGCTTTCGCAATGGAACTCGCCTCGCTCGCCGAAATCTATGTGAACGACGCGTTTGGCACGGCGCACCGCGCGCACGCGTCGACCGAGGGCGTGACAAAGTATCTGCCCGCCGTCTGCGGCTACCTGATCAAAAAGGAGATCGACTTCATGGGCACGGCGCTCTCGAACCCTAAGCGCCCGTTTGTCGCGATCCTCGGCGGCGCGAAGGTCTCCGACAAGATCAAAGTGATCGAAAACCTGATCGACAAATGCGACTCGATCCTGATCGGCGGCGGCATGGCGTATACGTTCATTCGCGCGAACGGCGCGGGCATCGGGACGTCGCTGTGCGAGGAGGACAAGCTCGACCTCGCGCGCGGCCTGATGAAAAAGGCGGCCGACCGCGGCGTCAAGTTCCTGCTGCCAACCGACACGGCGGTCGCGAAGGAGTTCAAAAATGAGGCCGAGTCGAAGATCGTCGCGGCCGGCGCAATCCCGGACGGCTGGATGGGGCTCGACATCGGGCCCGCGACAATCAAGGAGTTTTCGGCTGTGATTGCGGATGCAAAAACGGTCGTTTGGAACGGACCGATGGGCGTGTTTGAATTCGCGAATTTCGCGCAGGGTACTAAAGAGATCGCAAAGGCGCTCGCGGAGTCGGGCGCGATCTCGATTGTCGGCGGCGGCGACTCGGCCGCGGCGGTTGAGCAACTCGGTTTCGCGGACAGGATCAGCCATATCTCGACGGGCGGCGGCGCGTCGCTCGAGTTCCTCGAGGGCAAGGTACTGCCCGGAATTGCCGCGTTGCAGGACAAATAAAAGTTTATATGGTATGACATGGAGGTCATTATGATTGTCGCAGGCAATTGGAAAATGAACAAAACCCCGTCCGAGGCCGTCGCCTTTGTGAAGGAGTTGATCCCGCGGCTCGCAGGCGCAAAATCGGACGTCGTCGTCGGCGTGCCGTTTGTCGCGCTCGCGGGCGTCGTCGACGCGCTCAAGGGCACGAACATCAAGGTCGCGGCGCAAAATCTGCACTTTGAGGCGAAGGGCGCGTACACGGGCGAGGTCGCCGCGGACATGCTGCGTGACATCGGCGTCGAATATGTGATCATCGGCCACTCGGAGCGCCGCCAGTATTTCGGCGAGACGGATGTCACCGTGAACAAAAAAGTCCACACCGCGCTCGCGGCAAAGCTGATCCCGATCGTGTGCGTCGGCGAGTCGCTCGAGGAACGCGAACAGGGCGTCACGCCCGAGGTCATCCGCCGCCAGACAAAGATCGCGCTGCTCGGCATCACGCAGGATGCGCTGACGGCATCCAAGCTCGTGATCGCGTATGAGCCGATCTGGGCGATCGGCACGGGCAAGACTGCGACGAACGAACAGGCGAACGAGGTCTGCCACATCATCCGGGAGCTGCTCGCCGAGCTCTATTCCAAGGAGGCGGCGGCAAAGGTGAACATCCAGTACGGCGGCAGCGTGACCGCCGCGAACGCGAAGGAGTTGTTCGCGATGCCGGACATCAACGGCGGGCTCGTCGGCGGCGCAAGCCTGAAGGCGGCCGACTTTGAGGTAATCGCGAATGCTTAAAAAAACCGCGTTTCCAAAGTATCGCGGCCCCGTGCTCGTCGTCGTGATGGACGGCGTCGGACTCTGCGGACGCGAAGCGGGCAACGCCGTAAAACAGGCGTATACGCCGACGCTCGACCGCCTGTTCGCAACGTATCCGAACACGCGCCTAAAGGCGCACGGAAAGGCGGTCGGCCTGCCGTCCGACGAGGACATGGGCAACTCCGAGGTCGGGCACAACGCGATGGGCGCGGGCAAGGTGTATGAGCAGGGCGCGATGCTCGTAAACAGCGCGATCGAAACCGGAAAGATGTTCGAGAGCGCCGTCTGGAAAGAGCTCACGGCGCGCTGCGGGGGCGGGGGCGCCGGGGCGCCCTCCGCTCCCGCGGGCGTCGGCGTCCTGCATTTCATCGGCCTGTTCTCGGACGGCAATGTCCACTCGCACATCGACCACTTAAAGGCGATGATCGTCCGGGCCAAAGCGGACGGCGTCAAACGCGTCCGCGTCCACATTTTGCTCGATGGCCGCGACGTCGGCGAGACGTCCGCTCTCGAATACGTCGAACCGTTTGAACGCTTCCTCGCCGAGGTTTCGGCGGACGGCGGCTTCTCGGCGCGGATCGCGAGCGGCGGCGGCCGCATGAAGATCACGATGGACCGCTATGAGGCGAACTGGGGCATGGTCGAGCTCGGCTGGCAAACGCATGTGCGGGCGGAGGGCCGAAAGTTCCCGAGCGCGAAGGCCGCGATCGAGACGTTCCGCTCCGAGGCGAAGGTGATCGATCAGGACCTGCCGCCGTTTGTCGTCGCGGACGGCGAGACGCCAATAGGGCCGATCACAGACGGCGACTCCGTGATCTTTTACAACTTCCGCGGCGACCGCGCGATCGAAATCAGCCGCGCGTTCACGGACAGGGAGTTTACAAAGTTCGGCCGCGGCCCGCTCCCGGACGTCGCCTACGCCGGGATGCTCGAATACGACGGCGACCTCCATATCCCCCAAAAGTACCTTGTGAGCCCGCCGGAGATCCGCGACACGCTCGGCGAGCATCTGTGCGCCTCGGGCGTGCGGCAGCTCGCGATCTCAGAAACGCAGAAGTTCGGGCATGTGACCTACTTTTGGAACGGCAACCGGAGCGGCAAGTTTGACGAGAGACTCGAGACATATATCGAGGTCCCATCGGATGTGATCCCCTTTGAGCAGAGGCCGTGGATGAAGGCGGCCGAGGCGACCGACGCCCTGATTTCCGAGCTCCGCACGGGCGGCTACGCGTTTGCGCGCGTCAACTTCGCGAACGGAGATATGGTCGGGCACACGGGCGACTTCCTTGCGACGCGGATCGCGGTCGAGACCGTCGACCTCTGCCTCGCGCGCCTGCTGCCCGTAATCGACGAGCTCGGCGGCATGGCGATCATCACGGCGGACCACGGCAACGCGGACGAGATGTACGAACTCGACAAAAAGACGGGCGCGCCCGCGAAGAACAAGGACGGCAGCCTGAAGGCAAAGACGAGCCACACGCTGAACCCCGTGCCGTGTATCTTCTACGACAACGCAAACCCGGCGGCCTACGCCCTCTCCCCCGCCGCCCTCGAAAGCGGCTCCGGAGGCAGCAGCGCCTCCGGCGGCTCCGACTCCGCGCCCGCGTTCGGCCTCTCCAACCTCGCGTCGACGGTCGCGACGCTGCTCGGCTTTGAACCGCTCCCCGGCTGGGACGCCCCGATCATTCTCCCCCGCTGACGGCCAAGTTTACTCGGAAAAATCAGTCGCGTGCTCGACTGTGATTACGATGATATTATGGAATCGGACGAGCCGAAGAAGGAAAATGAATCGTGCCTACCAATGGATTACACAATATCCTCTCAATCGGCGAAACGGTCGCGGTTGAGTTCAAGCGTTGCGGCAACGGCATCAGCGCGGACACATACGAAACCGTATGTTCATTTCTCAATCGTTTCGGCGGCGACATTTACCTTGGCGTGGAGGACGACGGCGAGGTTATCGGGCTGCCGCCGAAAGCCGCCCCTGATATGGTGAAGAACTTCATCTCGACAATTAACAATCCGGATATTATCAGTCCGACCGTTTATCTTTCGCCTAAGATAATAGAATATGAAGGCAAGACGCTTATCCATATTCACATTCACCCGTCCGCCGAAGTCCATACCTGCAAAAAAGTGATTTTTGACAGAGTGGACGACGCCGATGTGAAAGTCACGGCAACAGGACAGACGGCGCAAATGTTTATCCGCAAGCAAAAGATTTACACCGAGAAGAAAGTTTACCCATACGTTACAAAAAAGCACTTTCGACTTGATTTGCTCCCGCGTATCCGCCAAATGGCTGTGAACCGCGACGACAAGCACCCGTGGAAAAACCTCTCCGACGATGACTTGCTCCAAAGCGCCGGACTGTTAGGCGAGGATTTGGAAACAGGTCAAAAAGGCTATAACCTCGCGGCAATAATGCTGTTGGGGCGTGATGAGGTTATCAAAAACGTGAGCCCGACATATCGCACCGACGCGCTTCTCCGCAAGGTGAATCTCGACCGCTATGACGACCGCCTTATCGTTGAGACGAATCTCGTTGAGAGCTACGACTTGCTTATGGGCTTTGCGGAGAAACATCTTTGGGACAAGTTTTATCTTGAGGACGATGTTCGTGTCAATCTTCGCAGCAAAATTTCGCGTGAGATGCTTGTAAATACTCTGATGCACCGTGAGTTTACAAGTTCGTTTATCGCAAAATTTATCATCGGACGCGACCAAATGTTTACCGAAAACGCGAACCGTGCTGATAAAGACGGCGCGATTACGCCGGAGAATCTTCAGCCGAACCCGAAGAATCCGATTATCGCAGCGTTCTTTCGCAATATCGGATATGCGGACGAACTCGGTTCCGGCGTAAGGAATCTGTATAAGTATGGTCGCCGCTATTCAGGCAAAGATCCGGAACTGATCGACGGCGACGTGTTTCGGATTATTGTACCGCTCGATGATGAATATTCCTTTGACGCGGAAACTGTTAAAGGGCAATCAAAGGGCAATAATTGCACAATGAATTGCACAATAAATTGCCCTTTAACTGAAATGGCGGTTTTGAATTTTCTCAGAGATAATCCAAACGCAACACAAAGCGCAATCGCGACGGCAATCGGCAGGTCGCCCCGAAGTGTTAAATCGGATATTGCCACGCTGAAAGAAAAAGGGTTGCTTGAACGTGAGGGCGCTAAGCGAAACGGGACTTGGATTGTAAAATAATCGAGGATCACCTGCGTAATATCCCTCTACACTCTTTTCTACGCCGCTGCCAATGAGGAGAAAAGCATCGGAATAAGCATCGGTATAAACGACGGAATAAACATCAGAATGTTGGAATCCTGTGGTGGTTCAATGGTGGCGCGAGGGTTCTTGGAAGGTCACTTTTCCATCGTATCCTGTGGAAGCTGTCTGATCGCACTGACTTAGCGAGGGTATGCTAACAGTGACGGACACATGGCGGATGGGGGATTGGCCTTTCGTGAACTTGCTGAGAGAATACTACAAGAGACAGGGAATGCCCAGTGGAATCGTTCTGTGAGTTTTGTTGCGGCTGCCTTTTTGTTCAGGTTTTTTTGGCGTATGCCATCTCCTGACGCATCTTGCAAAAATGGGCAGCCTAAAAAGTATCACCGGTTGATCATTGTCTTTTCATATTCACCGGGCGTAACACCCTCCAACTTTTTAAAGACTCGTATCAGCGTGGCTGCATTGCTGAAGCCAACCAGTTCGGCCACATCTTTCACAAGAACATTTGGATTTGTCTCTATGATTTGCTTGGCTACTAAAATACGGTACTGATGTATATAATCCAGCAAGCCAATACCTACTTCTTCTTTAAATGTACGTGAAAGGTAAGTCGAAGATACAGAAAGCTGCTCCGATATACCGGAAAGACTCATGTTCGCATCCTGATACTGGGTTTGTATCAGTTTTATGCAGTTCTCTGCCAGCTTAGATTTTTGCTTCACCCACTCGCGTTCTGTGTTCTTTTCATATTGCGCAATCTGTTGGATTGCGTCCGTGTAACTGTCATGGATATGAAGTACATCCGAAACCGTTTTACCTACAAAGAAATGAAAAGGAAGCGTCGCAGATTGTCTTATTTTTTCTTCAGCGCTGCAAAACAGTGCGCTGAAATCATCCGCCGCGTTGGCATCGCTGGGATTTTCGGGATTTTTACAAACAATACAGGAAAACTGGTTCAGTTCCTCCGAGGATACAAAATAACAGGAGTAACCAGACATTCTTGCCTGCGCCTCTAAAATTGTTTGAATCACGTCCTGCGCGGTTGAAGTATCTGAGGCATCGCCGCTTTCCCTGTATGCCGCAACAGCCCGACTGTCGTTTGATGATCCCTTGTTTGTATCCTCTAGGATAAAAATGGCGGCGCATATCGAATGCCCCTTTATCTCCACATTGTACAATCGGAACACATATTGCTGTATCTGCGCGTTGGGTGCGATTTGTCCGCTCAGCAGCTTGTTGAAGTAGGCGTCCCGGAAGTCAGTGGCATAGGTATGAAAGAGAGCCTGCATTTTATGATGTCTGTCTACATAGGTCTCAATCGAGTTTTCAAGGGTCAGCATTTGCAAATTTTCGTCGTCGCCGGAGAGAAGCTCGAAAATCTTTGTGATGGGGTTTGTTCTCTGAATGGCTATCAAAATAACCATGATTGTCGTAACGGTTACGCTGAAAATGAGTGCAAAGATAGATAGGTTTTTGGCGAAGCGCAAGCCGCCGGCATTTACGGCCACGGCAAAAACCAGATTGATATTGCTATGTTCAATAAACCTGTGCCGCAGGTTAAAGGATTCTCCCTGACCGGAAGACCAATGGATCGAAGCAGTGGAATTGTAAGGGCTGCCGACGCTTAAAGAAGTACGCTGCGCGTAGCCTATCAATTCCTGATGGAGTGTTTCCGGCACTGTGCTTAAAAGAGTCTTGTCCCCGCTGTAAGCAAAAGCGTATATCTCGTCGTCCGCCAAGGCAGTCATAGAGCGATAGATGGGATTCAGATTGAGCTCGATAATTAGCGTGCCGCCTGTGGGCGCGCGCGTAACATCATATACGATCAAAACATATGGCGATATGCCCGAACCATCCGAGTGATCCAGCACATAGTAAATCCGAGGATATGGGTTTGAGGCCGAGATATAAGACATCCACTCATTGTATTGGTCTTCCATTCGACTTCCCTTAAAAAAAGCGGATGAAAACGCTCCTTTTTGATCGGAAATGATATAGTCATATTGGGGCAGGTACAGATATATGCTCTGTATCGATTGCGCAGTACCAAATAAAGAATTATTCAGGGACTCTCTGATTTTATACTCATCATAATAATTCCTTTTGCCGGAAGACGCATACTGGAAAAGCAAATCATTCCGAGCCAAACTTTGTATCCTGCTTTTTGCTCCATAGAAGATATCGGACATTTCATCGTAAACGTCTTGGCACATCCTGTTCTGAAAATCTCTGGTTTTTTGTCCGACCATATTGACAATGGTAACAGACAGGATAATGGCCGTGAGCGTAGGAACTAGCATGACAGCAAAGAAAGATTGTATTAAAGCGATAAAGAATTTTCTTACCCCACTTTTTTCATAATGATTCCATCCTTTCAAAAAAATGCCGATTGCTAAGCAAAATGATACCGTCATACAATACTGGATATATTTTACAA
>JAITSR010000279.1 GCA_031287655.1 Clostridiales bacterium | reverse complement strand
GCTTGCGTCCGCCATCAGCAAAAGTAATATCAGGGAATATAGAGATAGCAGGGCAATTCCACGCCGATTTGTCACGGCACGCGATTCAATGGAACAA
This sequence comes from Clostridiales bacterium, assembly GCA_031287655.1. Classification (GTDB taxonomy): domain Bacteria; phylum Bacillota; class Clostridia; order WRLR01; family WRLR01; genus JAITSR01. The sequence goes on along the minus strand of JAITSR010000279.1, from coordinate 25,948 downwards.
GATTCGCGGAACGGTCTTATCTATGATATTTCAGGACGCTCAACTTGCGCTGAATCCGATGATGACTGTACGCGAACATTTTCGAGATGTATTACTGTTCCATAAAGCCGCGTCCGAACAAGAGATAACGCCGCTTGCTTCGGAATTGCTGCGACTTTTGAATTTTACAGACATCGACCGGGTGTTAGCGTCATACCCGTTTCAACTAAGCGGGGGAATGTGCCAACGCGTGTGTATCGCTCTCTCATTGTGCCTAAAGCCCTCCGTATTGATTGCGGACGAACCTACCTCTGCTCTTGATTCTGTCAGCCAAAAAGAAGTGCTTGACGTATTGAAGAATGTTCAGAACGAACTTGCGTTATCGGTGCTGTTTATAACGCACGATATTGCCGTCGCTAATTCGGTTAGTGAGCGCGTGATTGTCTTAAACAAAGGCATTGTGGCAGAACGCGGTGTTACGCGGGAGGTTCTGTCAGCACCGCAAACATCGTACACACGCAAACTGCTTGAAGCAAGGGAAAGTATTAACGAACCGTTTGACATACCACCGTCAAATAGTGAGCCTGTCCTTGAAATCATAGGCTTGGGGAAATGTTATTCAAAAAGTCAAAACGTGCTGTCGGACTTAACCCTTTCGTTGCGAGAGCGTGAAATCGTCGGAGTCCTCGGACAAAGCGGGTGTGGCAAATCCACATTGGCGAAATGCTTAACCGGTGTCGAAAGACCTACTTCCGGAACTATTTTGTTTCGAGGCAAAGATATTTCGATGCTTTACGGTAAGGCTCGGCGCGAGATATGCCGCCATATTCAAATTGTATTTCAGGACGCCCGCGCAAGCCTAAATCCGAGGTATACAGCGTTGCAACTCGTACAGGAGCCAATGAACTACTTACATATCGGCTTGTCGAGTGAACGTCGTGAAAAGGCTCGTTTTTATCTTAATCAAGTGGGAATTGACAATAACGCGCAAAACCGACGGCCTCCGAGGCTAAGCACTGGTCAATGCCAGCGCATTGCAATCGCCCGCGCACTGATTCTTGAGCCGGACATATTGATTTGCGATGAAGCGGTTTCCGCGCTTGATATGCAAGTGCAAGCGCAAATATTGTCACTGTTACGCCAGCTGCACGAGCAGTTCCGATTTTCAATTCTGATGATTTCGCACGACATTCGGGTTATGCGTATTTTTTGCCACAAAATCGCCGTTATGAAAGATGGTTGTTTCAGTGAGGTCGGCAGCGCAGACATGATAACCGCAGATAGTCCTAACCCGTCAACTCGGTTGCTTCTCGCTTGCGAGTTGAGTATTTGAACAAATATATGAACAGGAGACACCAAAATGATAACAGACATTCTCGGCACTATTGGCAATACGCCGCTCATAGAAATTAAGAACTGCACAACGAAAGACGAGGGGCAGGTGCTATTCAAATATGAGCGGAGCAATCCGGGTGGAAGCATAAAAGACCGTCCCGCTATTTATATTATCAACGAAGCTGAGCGACGAAAATGGTTAAAGCCCGGCGGAACTATAATCGAATCGTCAAGCGGGAACTTCGGGATTTCTTTAGCTATGATTGGCGCCGCTAAGGGCTACCGTGTCATTATACTGGTTGACCCTAAAACAACGAATGCAAACTTATCACTTTTGAAGGCTTTTGGCGCAGAGGTTATTGTTGTCACAGAGCAAGACGATTCCGGTAGCTATCATAAAACAAGAATCGCATTAGCAAATAAACTCGCAAGGGAAATAGAAAATTCGTTCAGACCCGATCAGTGTTTTAATCTGTTGAATAGCGACGCGCATTATAACGGAACAGCTTGTGAAATTATCAATAACTGCCAACAGGGGTTGACCGCGATTATTGCTGCCGTTAGTACCGGAGGGCAATTAGGCGGCATATCTAAATCTCTAAACACATATATGCCGGAAGTTCAGGTCATAGGAGTTGACGCGGTTGGCTCATCAATTTTCGGAGGTGATTCACACGCCTACCGTATACCGGGTATTGGGCTTGCGTGGACGCCCAATAATCTCACAATGAATAACATTGACTGCGTATACAAAATAACCGATGAACAGGCATTTGTAACGGCACGCAGTTTCGCAAAACTGGAAGGTATACTAATGGGCCCATCAAGCGGAGCGTGTGCGTTGGTCGCGCTGCATCTTGCACAACGGCTTCCACGAGATAAACGTATCGTCTGTATGGTTTCCGACGGCGGCGAACGCTATATTCAAACTCTATTCAGCGATGAGTGGATGATTGAACAGGGGTTTTCAACAGATGCGGGTGTTGACTCATTGCGTGCGACAGCCGCACAATTACAGCCTTGGAGTACAGACCCTATGTCTATTTCAAATTATAAACCGGAATTGAATCAAAACCTTGACGTTCCTGCGTCAACGTTGTGCCTAAACACAGAGATGCTAAGTGATAAGTATTGGAATAACGGAAAACATATGCGCTTTCTCGATTGATGAATTTGGTGGATGCAGTGCGCCGATACAACACGATTAGTTATGTCAAGTAGCATCGGCGGCACATAATCCTCTCGGAGTATGTGCCGCCTAACGATTCGTTGAGGCGTGTTTTATTTCGTCGCGGAGCTTGTAATATTCGCGGTCAAGTGTGCCTTTCGCCGCTTGCTTTTCGCGAAGTTCGTCCTGCCACAGCTTAATCAGCGGCGACTTTTTGGGATCAAACTGCGCCAATATCATCGCCAACTTCATCGCCATGTGGCGATGATACTTTTTCGTAATTCATAGAAACCAGTCGGCGGCTAACATGTTCATAATCGTCGCCTTGACCGGGTCAGAGTTCAGTTTATTCTATATCACATTGAAAATAGTGTTGCCTGAAATTTTTGTTTCTAAATACTTCACAAGCATTTCAAGCTCAATTTTTGCTTCGGCTTGAAGGCCTAAGCAAAGCGCAATTCCATCGGCGTCTGTACTGATTCTATCGCTTAACTGCAAACGTAAAGTGGTGTCGTCCGCTTCAACCAAAGAATACGAATGAATGTGAAATGAATCGCCTTGCCGTGCTTGCCGCATATGCGAAAAGCTAAATTCACGCGCCATATAGTCACGGAAACAGTCTTGAATAACAAGCGCCATATGTTTACCCAAGTGCTCAAAAGTATTTATCTTGTGATACATTTGAACAAGGATTGTCTTTGCAGACATTTTCCAATTCATACTGAACGTCTTAGCCAACAAATCGTCATCTTCGACAGGTAATCCCTTTTCACGAATGAGCGCTGTACGCTCGCTCCAAAGGCTGCCAGCAGTATCAAGAGTTTGAAGTTCGATACCCATAAAATCAACCACCTTGCCCTTGCAAACAGATACTAAAAAATAATCCACGCTGCCACCGGGGATCGCTACCTCTGAAAGCAAATGAAGTTCATTGCCCGGCTCGTGCAATGATAAAAGGTGGACACAATCAGTGAAAATTTGCCTTCTCTCCAACAGCCGATGCGGACAAATCATGACCTCATCATATTTGCTGTAGTTCACGGTGCAAACACCAATAGAAATACCCGGATTGCTTTTCCGAACCTTAAAGCACTTCTTATTTGTATATGGGCAATGCTGCTCTCGCAGAATAGTTTCCCATTCTATATCATCTCGCTTGGTATACAGACCAAAGAGTTCTTTGACCTTGCTCATTTGCACCTACCCTTTCTTCAGCGTAATCTACATATCCCTGTGCAATGTCAATGCCTACGGATTTTCGTCCATTTTCATATGCGACAGCCATCGTTGTACCAGTCCCGCAAAACGGGTCTAGCACAATGCCGTTTGGCGGACAAGTCGTTAAAATTGGTGTCCTGCATAAATCAGCAGGATAAGGTGCAAAGTGTAATTTCCTTCCTTGAGTATCTTCAGGGATTATATCCCATACATCACCCATTTTCGCTCCGTCGGGATGATATTTCATAAAATAAAATCCCTTTGTTTCAAGCTCTTTAGCTCTGCCTGATACTTTTGTTGAATCAGAGTGAGTCGTTCTTTGCTGTCCCTTAATTATCATACGGAAATCAGCAATTTCACCAGACCTTATCTGCTCAAGAATACCATTTAATTCTGAAAAAGCATTCTCCTTTTGCAGATTGGTAAGTATCGTTGACAATTCAATTTGTCTTTTGTATCGAATACCGGTAACGCCAGTCGCCGAAACAACGGCGCCGTTTTGAACTTTGGCTTTCAAGGGTTCTTTTCTTGCCATAGATGTATCATAATAATATTTTTTTGACTTAACAAAATGAAATAAATCTTCATGTATATTGCGAAGTTTGTCCAAAGAGTTATCGGGGCCGCCTTTGACTTTATTCCATACAACGCTGTTTCGGAGTATCCAGCCTTGCTCGTCGCACATCCGAAGTGCTATTCGCCACGGAATCCCTAACAGATTTTTGCACGAATATGAATCTCCGATATTGAGCCAAAAACTCCCCGTAGTTTTAAGAACTCTGCGCAGCTCTCCGAATATGTTTAAAAGATTGTCGATATACTCCCTAAAGTCTTTCTCCAATCCAATGCCATCTTGATTCTCGTATTCCCGCTTTCCCCAATAAGGAGGACTTGTCATCGCCATATCAATTGAGTTGTCAGGAAAAGACTTTAATATGTCGTAGGAATCTCCGCAAAGGAATAACGGTTCCACTGTGTCCGAAAAAGTGTATTCTGAAATCACATGATCACCCCTATTGCTTTTCAATCTCCATGATGTGCTCACGCAAGCGATCCGGCGAGCAGAATATCCGCGACGCGGACCGCGAGCCCCGCGCCCATCGTGAGGACGAGGTCGCCCGGCCTTGCGATCTCGCGCACATAGGCCGCGATCTCCTCAAAGCCCGCGCCGATATGGACGGCGCTCCCGCCCGCCCCGTTGATCCGCTCGGCCAGAATCGCGGAGCTGATGTCGCCGGGGTCCGGCTCCCGCGCCGCGAAGATGTCCGCCAAAACCACGAGGTCCGCATCCCGGAAGGCTTCGGCAAAATCTGAGAGGAACGCCTTAGTCCGCGAATATGTGTGCGGCTGGAACACACAGACGACCTTGCCGTCGCGCGCGACCTTTTTTGCGGCAAGCAGCGCGGGACGGATTTCCGAAGGGTGGTGGGCGTAATCGTCGACCACCGTGACCCCGCCCGCCGTACCTTTATATTCAAACCGCTTTTTCGCGCCGCAAAACGCGGAGAGACCCTTTTGGATCGCCACCGCGGAGCAGCCCGCGACCCGCGCCGCCGCCGCCGCCGCAAGCGCATTGTAGACATTGTGCGTTCCGGGGACGTCCAATTGAACGGACACGGCTTCATCGTCGGGCATCGCGAGCTCAAACGACGCGTTGTATACCTCGTCAAAGCGTATGGCCCGCGCCCGAAAGGCGGCCTGTTCGGAGTTGAGACCAAAGAACACCCAACGCAAGTTTGCCCGCGCTCTCGGACAGGTCCGCGCTCGTGAACAGGTTTGCGACCGCGGACAGGCTTTCTTTCGCAAATGCGCTTGCGTCTCAAGGGTCTGTTCGCGTTCGCGGTAAATCCGCATGACGTTTTCGTCGTCCGCGTTCGCGACGACCGCCTGCCCCGCCTGCGCCGCAAACGCCAAAAATGACGCGCGCACATGGGCGATGTCCCGAAAATAGTCCGAATGGTCAAAATCCACATTCGTGATCAGCGCGATCGACGGATAGAATTTTAAAAAACTGTCGACATATTCGCAGGCTTCCGCAAGAAAGAGACCGCGCCCGCCGATCCGCGTCGTCCCGCCGATCGGCTCATACTCCGCGCCGATATGGACCGTCGGATCGCGACCCTCCGCGATAAAAATCTCCGCGAGCATGGCAGTCGTCGTCGTTTTGCCATGCGTCCCCGCGACCGCGATCGACCTTTCGTGCGCGGCCATGATCCGCCCCAAAAGCTCCGCGCGCTCCATGCGCGGCACACCCAGCTCCGCCGCCCGCAGGAGCTCCGGGTTGTCCGGGCTGATCGCCGCCGTGTAGACCAACATGTCCGGCGGGGCGGCGGGGTCGATGTGCTCCGCCGCGTTGCCGAGGGAAATCGCCGCGCCGAGCGAAGCCAGACGCTCCGTCCGGTTAGAGGCCGTCAGGTCCGAACCGGACACGCGGTAGCCGAGGTCGAGCAAAATCTCGGCAAGCCCGCTCATACTGATCCCGTTCACGCCGAGCATGTGAACGCTCCCAACAGCCGCGCGCCCGCCTTTCCGGCCGGTTTTCCGCTCGCCCTGTCCGGCCCGCCGCCCGGCCTTCCCCTCCGCAAAGAGGTCATATGTGATTTTATTCGGGGTTTTCATTTTCGCTCCTTCGCGGCGGTTTTTTCGGGTTATGCAGGTTCATCGCCCGCTCGACGCCGAGCGCGACGATGTCCAGCGCCGCCCCGGCCGCGTCCCGCACGGCCCCGTCGACCGGCTCTTTTTCCGCGGCGGAAAACCGCGTCAGCACAAAATCCCGCAAATCCACAAAAGGCGGCGGCTTTCCGATCCCGATCCGCACTCTCGGAAACTGCCCGTCGTCGAGGCTGTCCGTGACCGAGCGCATCCCGTTGTGCGTACCCGGGCTGCCAAAGGGCCGGATGCGGATGCTGCCGAGCGGAATGTCCACATCGTCATAAATCAGGACCAGATGAGAAAGGTCCGGCTTATAGTATCGGACGGCTTCGCGGACCGCTTCGCCGGAGAGGTTCATATAGGTCTGCGGCTTTAGCAGCACGAGCTTATGCCCCTCATGGCGGCCTTCCCCGACGAGCGCGCGGAATCTGCGCTTCTGCACGCCGATCCGCGTCCGCTCCGCGATCTCGTCGACCGCGCGAAAACCGACGTTGTGCCGCGTCGCATCATAGTCCCTGCCGGGATTGCCGAGCCCGACGATCAGATAAACCGGACCGTCCGCGCCATTCGCACTGTTCGCCCCGCCGGCTCCATTCGCTCCGGCGGCAGGCGCTCCCGGCTTCCTGAACCTTTTAAAGAACATAATTTTCAATATCGCGAATATGCCGCACGTCAAAGAGCGTGCTGATCGATTTGTCCCCATAGATTCGCTCGATCGCCTCGGCAAACAGATGGGAGATCGAGAGCTGCCGGATCTTGGCCGCTCTCTTTTCCTCCGGCAGCGGGATCGTATTGAGCAGCACGACCTCCTTTAAACAGGAGTTTTGCAGCTTTGATACTGCGTCGCCGGAAAAAACGCCGTGCGTACACGCGGCGTAGACCTCCGCCGCGCCGAGCTCCATCAGGACTTCCGCTGTTTTGACGATCGTCCCGCCGGTGTCGATCACATCGTCAAAAATGATACACGTCTTATCCTTCACATCGCCGATGATACCGATGATCTCGCACTCGTTCTGCTTTGCGCGGCGCTTGTCCCCGATCGCGATCGAAACGTCCAGATATTCCGCAAAATACCGCGTCCGGTTCGCGCTGCCCGCGTCCGGCGAAACCGCGACCGTCCGGGCGGGGTCCCTGGTCAGCTTCGCAAAATACTCCGCGAGCGCGCCCGCGCCGAGCAAATGGTCGACCGGAATGTCAAAAAAGCCCTGAATCTGCGGCGTGTGCAAATCCATTGTCAGCACCCGGTCCGCACCCGCGACCGTCAGCAGGTTCGCGACGAGCTTCGCCGAGATCGGGTCGCGCGCCTTTGCCTTCCGATCCTGCCGCGCGTAACCAAAATACGGGATCACGGCCGTTATCCGCCCCGCGGACGCGCGCCGCATCGCGTCCATAATCACGAGCAGCTCAACGAGGTTCTCATTGACAGGCATACAGGTCGACTGCACGATGTAGACGTCGGAGCCGCGCACGACCTCGCCGATGTTCACGCTCACCTCGCCGTCGCTGAAACGCCCGGCGCTCAGCGCGCCGAGCGGCACGCCGATCTTACGGGCGATCTCCTGCGCCATATCCCTGTTCGCGCTGCCGGAAAATATTTTGATGCCCTTCCCATGTATGTTCATCGCAGACCCTTTCCTTATTCCTTTCTCTATGTCTTGGGCGCGCGCGTCAGCCCCTTTTTCGACACCCAATGATCCTTGACGACCTGCCGCTCCCGCGCAATCGCGAGCGCATCCCCCGGCACGTCCTCGGTGATCGTCGAACCCGACGCGATATAAGCGCCGTCCATCACCGTGACGGGCGCGACCAAATTGGAGTTCGAGCCGATGAATACATTGCTGCCGATCGTCGTGCGGTGCTTTTCTCTGCCGTCATAGTTGCATGTGATCGCGCCGCAGCCGATGTTCGTATTGTCCCCGACGTCCGCGTCGCCGACGTATGAGAGATGCGGTATCTTTGTCCCCTCCCCGACCGTCGCGTTCTTGATTTCAACAAAATCCCCGACCTTGACGTTCGCGCGCAGCACCGTACCCGGGCGCAAATAGGCAAAGGGGCCGACGTTGGCCCCCTCCCCGACGGCCGCCTGAGTGACGACCGAATTTTCAATTTTCGCGCCCGCGCCGACAACGCTGTCCGCACTCCGCGTATAGGGTCCGATCAGCGCGCCTTCGCCGATCTCCGTCCCGCCTTCGAGCACGCATCCGGGATAGATCACAGTGTCCCGCCCCACCTTGACGTTTTGGTCGATATAGGTATTCTGCGGATCAATGATCGTCACGCCGGAGTCCCTCATCAGCGCGCCGCATTTTTCGTCCCAGAGCGTCCGGTTCAGCGCCGCGAGCTCGGCGCGGTCGTTCACGCCAAGACACTCCCGGTTGTTTTGCATCGGATACACGCCCACATGCCGACCCGAACCGACGAACGAGGCGAAAACATCGGTCAGGTAAAACTCTCCCTGCCGGTTATCGCTGCGTAGCATACCAAGCGCTGAGCGCAGCAAAACGGCGTCAAAGCAGTAAATCCCGACATTGACCTCCGTAATCCGCTCCTCGTCTTCGCTTGCGTCCTTCTGCTCCACAATCCCGATAAAACGGCCTTCGCTGTCGCGCACAATCCTGCCGAAGCCAAAGGGGTTCGGCAAGTCGGCATACATAAGCGACGCGCGTTCGGCGTTCGCGCCGCTCTGCTCGCAAATCCGTGAAATCGTCTCGGGGCGGATCAGCGGCATGTCCCCATGCACCACCAGTACTCGCGTCTGACCCGAGATGTCGCCGAGCGCCCTGAGCGCCGTCAGCACCGCGTGGCCCGTCCCCAGCCGCTCCGTTTGAACCACATATTCGACCTGATCCCCAAGGTACGCGCGGACGACCTCCTCGCGATAGCCGACGACGACGACGCAGCGCCGGATACCGCTTCGCTTCACCGCGTCATAGACCATCCCGATCATCGGCATCCCGCCGACTTTGTGCATCACCTTGGGCAAATCGGACTTCATTCGCTTGCCCTGACCCGCGGCAAGAATCACCGCAATTGTTCCATCCCGCACAGCATCGCTCACACCACTCACCCTCCGCTTCGTCCCGGCAGTCTTTCATTTCGAGGTCGCACGGGATCTCCGCTACCATTTTCTCATGAGTGAAAAGACTTTGCAAGCCAAATCTGTCGCTCGCAGGGCTGTGGCTGTGCCGTATTTAAGCAAGGTTTATAAGGCCCCGATTTCCATCAGCGGACGGCGCTCCTGTAAACTGCTCTCGTATTTGTCGAGGATCGCCGTCTGTATGCGCTCCCGGACGTCGGCGTTGATCGGATGAGCTATGTCCTTAAATTCCCCGTCCGGCGTCTTTCGGCTCGGCATTGCGATAAATAATCCGTTGTGGCTTTCGATGATCTTAATATCGTGTACCACAAACTCATTGTCGAACGTGACCGACGCAACCGCCTTCATCTTGCCCTCGACATCAATTCTCCTGATCCGAACATCCGTGATTTCCATAGTCGCACGCTCCGCCTTCCAACATTTTTATGAACTGCATATCAATTGTGACTGTACTTTATCGCCGCGCGTCCGCGCCGCGTTCATACGGGCGGCGTCGCCGCCGCTCCGCAGTATCGCCCTGTTCCCTTTTTCATTGGCCTCTCATTCTACGGCTCTCTCATTACACGGCACACGGTCCTCTCATTACACGGCCTCTCATTACACGGCGACGATTTCCAGCCCGTCCTGCGGGGCCGCGAAAAAACCCGACCGGTACAGCTCGTCGACCGAAACGCCGGAGAGCCAGAGCCTCGCGGCCTCGGGCGTAAGCATCACCGGCATCCGGTCGTGAACCGCGCTCATCTGCCGGGTCGCAGCGGTCGTCAGAATCGTGAGGCACTTTGTCCGAACGTCCGCTCCCGACTTCTGGAGCCGCGCGCACGCAAGCATCGCCGCGTTTACGGGAGCAAAACTGTCATAAAGCCCCGCCATGTAGAACACCGCGCGGGCGCTTTTGCGCGATCCCGCGGCGACGGCGCCGCTGACAGCGCTTGTATCGACGCTGCCGCCGACGACGACATTGCCGCCGACTCCCGCGGCGGCGGCGAGCGGGCGAATTTGCTACTTTGTTTTGCGTTTCGCGCCGCCGACCCCGCGCTTGCCGGTCAGACCTCTGACGGTTCCGACTTTGCCGGTCAGACCGCTGACGTCTCCGCCCCTGTCTGCTTCCGCCGCGCTCCATTCATAAAACGCGTTTGCCGGAACAAGGCAGCGGCTGTTGCGCGTGAGCCGCGCGAACATTTGTTTTTCTAATAACGTCTCGCTGCGCGCGTTGATAATCTGCCGCGCAAACGGTTTACCCGGAAAAGGGAAGCCCCAGTAGATCAACTCCGCGTTCCGACAGGAGAAATCGCCGACCAGCGCGGACACTGCGGTCCCCGGAAAAATCTCGCCCGCGAGCGCGACCGCCGGGTCTCCGGCGGGCTTTCGTACAGCCCCCGCAAACGCCGGATCGTTCGCATACTTTCTCACGATTTCGCGAATGATCACACCGGCGCCGCCCGCACCTCCGTCTTCCTCCATATCGTCGTCCGGCTCGTCCCAATCCGGATCAAATAAATATCGTCCGCACATTGCCGCTCCATGTAGTCACTCCGCTCCATCAAAAGCAACGATGAAATGGATCGTTTCATGCTAAAGCTCCTTAGTATTTGCTTCTTCTTCACTATATTGCAAACTTTTCAAGGTGTAAACACTTTAAACGCCTTTGGAATTTACAGTTTGATTAAATCATTGTTACAATATCGCGCGGGCGGTTCGCCGGATCACAGTCCGCGCGGAACCGCCCTTCAATCTTTAATTCTTCACAAAAATACGCCGCAAAAAAACTTCGCATAGACTGTTGACAAAGCCTGAATGCAGTGATAATATATCAAACATATAAATCATATATATTTAGTATCATTTACGAATAAAGCGTTCGTCCTTGCGCTTATCAAGCCGGATAAGCTATTATGGTCCGGCCGATAAGGCAAAAAAAATATCAAAGGAGATGACTGTTTTGGGAAAAATTCTGGGAAACAAAGAGAGGATTCAAAAGGCGTTCCGCAACGAGCCTGTCGACCGGGTACCCGTGGGTTTCTGGTTCCATTTTTTGACTGGCGGGAACGACATGAACGGCGCCTTAAAAGAGCCGGAGTTAAGGCGGAAAAATTATGAGGGCCACAAGAATTACATCACCAAATTCAAGCCGGATTTTGTAAAAGTCATGAGCGACGGCTATTTCTCCTATCCCGTCGGGGCAGGTGAGCGCTATGACTCGCCGGCGGACCTCAAAAAGATCACCGTCATCGGCGCCAATGAGCCTTGGGTCGCCGAACAGGTGGCGCTCGCGAAGGATGTACTCGCCCTTCAGGAGGACACGAGTTATTTTTACAACTCCTTCTCGCCCATTTCCAATCTGCTGTATATCATTGGAAAGGAGAGCTTCGCCAAAATCTTAAAACAGGACCCGGACGCGGTCGCCGACGCGCTGCATACGATCGCGGACGGCCTGCTTGTCCTCGCGAAGGCTCTGATCGAGGCGGGTATCGACGGTATCTATTTCAGCGTGAGCAACCCCGCGCCGGACGTCGTCACGAGCGAGCTATACAGGAAGATCGTTGCGCCCGCTGAAAACTACTTCCTGCAAAAGGCCAAGGAACTGGGCGGCTCGCAGATTCTGCATATATGCGGGTATAACGGCAAGAAAAACGACCTGAGCCTGTATGTGGATTACGACGCCGACGCGATCAACTGGGCTGTCAACGTCGAGAACGTCAGCCTGAGCGCGGGCAAAAAGCTTTTCGGCGGCAAGGCGGTCATCGGCGGCTTTGCGAATCCGGGCGGCTCTCTCATCCAGACCGGCGCCAAGGAAGCCATACAGGACTTCACCCAAAAGCTGCTGGCGGACGCCGGCAAGGTCGGCGTTGTTGTGGGCGCGGACTGCACGGTGCCAAGCGACACCGATTTGAGCCATCTGGAATGGGTGCGCGAGGCGGCGGCGGCCGCCCTGTAAATCCGCACGTTCGGCCGCGGGGCATTGCCTGCATTGCTTGTGCATTGCCTGCATCCCGGCGATGCAGGCAATGCAGGCAGTCTCCCGCGTAAAATAGCTTGAGATGAGCATAAAGAGTGTATTCGGAAAGGAAATTAAACGAATACACTCACGCGCTACCGGAAGAGGTAGCGCGCGTGCGCGTAGCGCACGGAGTCGCGTGGAAATCGCATTTTCACGCGACAATATAAGCGGAGCTGTTTAGAGGATACGAGGGCGACGAGTGGGGGCTGTAACGCCATGGATTGGCGTTACAGGGTGGAGCGCGCTGGAGCGAGAAGGCGCAGGCAAGTTTTGCGGCATAGCCGCGAAACGTAGTCGCCACAAGGCGTCCGAGTTTCCGAATAAACTCCATAAAGCGAAAGGGGTATTAACGTATGTTAAACTTCAAAGGACGACCCATCGGAAAAGCGCTGTTCATCGCTGTCACAGCCGTTTTGCTGTTGAGCCTTGCCGCCTGTTCGGTTCCTTCCGGGTCCGCCGGCGCCACGCGGGCGCCCGAGTCCTCGTCGACGGCGACGGAAACAAGCTCGGACGCCGGGGTAGGCGCGGAGACGGAAACGAGCCCGGCGGCGGCGGCGGAAAGCGCGCCGGCCGAGCCCGAGTACGGCGGCGTTTTTACAATATCGATGACGTCCCAGCAGACGGGCTTTGACTCCGCGCTTTTTAATTATGGGGGCACGAGCCATCTCAAGCAAACCGCGAACACGCTGATAGAAGGGGACTGGACGAAAGGCCCCACCGGGGAGCATCTCGCCGATTTCGACAACAGCACGCCCCCGATCACGGTAAGCAAGGGCGCGCTTGCCGAAAGCTGGGAGATCATCGGCGACGACACAATCATCTATCATATCCGCAAAGGCGTCCATTTCGGCCTGAACCCGGACAGCGAGGCCAGCCGCTTGGTAAACGGCAGGGAGCTTACCGGGGCGGATGTCGCCTATTCCATTCGGCGTCAATTCAACGTGGAGCCGACCGCGCCCGTGCCGAACGCGCACACTTACGCGCGGCTGACGCCCGAGGAATTTCCGACCAATATCGAGCTCGTGGACGATTGGACCGTAAAAATCACGACCCAGCCCGGATACGTCGGCGCGGTGTTTTATTGGATTTCCGGAATGACGGGCATTTTCGCGCCGGAAGTGGTTCAAAAATACGGCGACCTGAGCGACGTTTTAAACGACGTCGGCACCGGACCCTATTTTCTGACGGATTTTGTCGACAACAGCGCGATGACGTTCAAGCGCAACGACAATTACTGGGAAACCGACCCGATGGGCCCCGGCCTCGGGAATCAGCTGCCCTACCTCGACGAAGTCAAATACTTGGTTTTGCCCGACCTGTCCACGCAATTGTCGGCTTTCCGCGTCGGTAAGGTCGACTACATGCGCAACATTTCATTGGACAATTTCAAAGAGCTCAGCACAAGCAACCCGGAGTTAAAGTACGCCCGCATCGCAGGCCAGCCCAGCGGCATCGCCCTCAGATCGGACAACCCCGATTTGCCGTGGTATGACGTAAAGGTCCGGCAGGCAATTCAAATGGGGATCGACCGGCAGGCCCTTATAAAGGACTACTATGGCGGGGAAGCCGAAATGATCGGCTATCCGGCCAACGCGTCCCAATTGCTCAAGACTTTGGGGGCTTACCGCGAATTTGAGAGCTTGCCCGCGGAGGTCCAAGAGCTTTTCGTATACAATCCCGAGAAGGCCAAACAAATGCTTGCGGAAGCGGGATACCCCAACGGCTTTACGATTCAGGTCATTTTGCAGGGGAGTCAAATCGATCTGGCGAGTATCCTGCAAAATCAGTTGGCGTCAATCGGCGTGAATCTGGACTTGCAGGTCAAAGAAACGGCCGTGTATCTTTCGATCAGCAACGGCAGGACCCACGAGCAGGCTATTTTTGTGGACGGCTTCGGCGGGACCCCGGCCGCCTTCCATCACCACAGGCCGACAGATCATGTCAACACCGCTATGATTGACGACCCGGTCGTCAACGACATGATTGACGAGTTCAACAAGTATTTCATGATAGACGACACAAAATCATGGCCGCTGATAGGCGACTCCACGCCTTACGTCCTTGAGCAGGCATGGTATTTGGTCATGCCCGCGCCGTATACCTATACGATGTGGTGGCCTTGGGTCAAAAACTACAGCGGGGAATACGCCCTTGGCAGCGGCCATTTCTACAACTTCACAAAATATATTTGGATCGATCAGGCGCTGAAGGCTTCGATGGGGTATTGAGTGTATTCGGAAAGTCCATCAAACGAATACGCTCACACGACACCGATATATTGGGAGGGGTTTAAAATGGCTGAAAAAACAGAAACGGTCTCTTTGGAGGACGCGAAGGAACAAGTCCGGAAGGTCTGCATCCGATTGGGACTTCTGCATCTGGCTTTCGCGAGAACCCTTGTGGACGAGTTTGGCGAGGAAAAGGGCAAGGAGCTTATCCTAAAGGCGATTAAAGATTACGGCACAAGGGTGGCCGAACGGGGAAAAGCTGCGGTTACAGCCGCCGGAGGGGACCCGGCCAAAGACCCCTTCCCCGGCGACCTGCCGGCTTACGGCATGACGGACTCCGCGGCGGGGGAAATTTTGGAACCCGGCGAAAACGAAATACGCCGGTTCAAAGGGCCCGGCTGCGTCATGTCGGAGGTGTGGAGGGAGTATGGCGAAAGCGAGCTCGGGCGGTTGTACTGCTTCGTGGACCCCGTCAAGAGTTTGGCTTACAACCCCGCGACGGTGCATTACCACGCCCAAGCCGGGGAGTCGCCCGGCGGCGGCTGGATTTGCGAGCATGTCATAAAATATACGACGCAGCGGGAGCGGGACGATTTCGCGAACAGCGACAAAAGCTCCGCGTGGATAAACGTCGAGCCTTGGATCGGCGAAGTAAAAATTCCCGCCGAAAAAGGGAAACTGCAAAAAATCACCGCAAAAAGTCCAGAGTAATGCTTAAAATATATGTTTATCCGCAAATGACTGGGAGGCAGTGATTAAACGATGGGCGGTTATTTGGCGCGCAGGCTTCTTTTTCTTATTCCGGCGACATTTTTCATAACGGTGGTCATTTTTCTGCTCGTGCGGTTTGTGCCGGGCGACGTCGTCGACCTGATGGTCGCGGAAATGGGCGGCGAAGCCTCTAAAATAGACACCGCTGTGACGGCCGATGTGATTAAGTCCCAGCTGGGCTTGGACGTCCCGGTCCATATCCAGTACATAAGGTGGATACGGAACCTATTGCGTCTGGATTTCGGGCAGTCGTTATGGACAGGCGACGACATCTTTGACGAGCTGCGGCGGCAGCTGCCCGTCTCGATAGAGCTCGGGGGGCTTGCGATTGTTTTGTCCTTGCTTTTCGCGATTCCCGTGGCGGTCTATTCGGCCGTTCGCCCGGATACGTGGAGCGACTATGTCGGGCGGTCGATCGGCAT
Source organism: Clostridiales bacterium (assembly GCA_031287655.1). Classification (GTDB taxonomy): domain Bacteria; phylum Bacillota; class Clostridia; order WRLR01; family WRLR01; genus JAITSR01. Next base: position 10,080 of record JAITSR010000279.1, on the reverse strand, counting down.
CGCGGCGATCTCGATACCCGCTCTGTGGCTCGGCACGATGGCCGTCGTCTACCCGTCCATATGGTGGAACTGGACGCCGCAGCTGGAATATATCCCGTTCAGCAAAGACATAGGGGGAAACCTCGCCCAGTTTCTGCTTCCGGCGGCCATTATCGGAATGGGGCTGTCGGGCGTCACGATGCGCATGATGAGAACGATGATTTTGGAAGTGATGCGGCTGGACTATGTCCGGACGGCGTGGTCGAAGGGCCTAAAAGAAACGACTGTCGTCCGGAGGCATGTTCTGAAAAACGCGTTTATCCCGGTGCTGACGACCGTCGGCAACCAGCTGCCGATCATTATCGGCGGCTCCGCGATTATGGAGCAAATCTTCGGGCTGCCCGGAATCGGGCGCTATCTGCTGACGGCGCTGAACAAGCGCGATTATCCGATTATTTCGGCGGTCACATTGGTCATGGCGGGTTTCATTTTGGTGGTCAACATCATCATCGATATTTTGTACGTCTATCTGGACCCGAGAATCAAATACGACTAAAACCCGGGCGTTTCATTCAAATAAACTCGGGGCAAAAAGGGGGGCGTGCGCGGCGGTGGACGCTGTGGAAAAAGAAGCGAAAAAAAGAAATTATGCCGTGAATATGCTGGTCAGGCTTGTGAAAGAAAAGCCTTTGGGCGCGGCGGGGGCCGTTGTTTTGCTGGTTTTGCTGCTCGTCGGCGTTTTTGCCAACGTGTTGGCGCCATATGGCTATAACGACATGGATTTGAGCGCGAGATTGAGCCCTTCCAGCCCGGCGCACATTCTGGGGACGGATAATCTCGGGCGCGACCTGCTGAGCCGGATTATTTACGGGGCGCGCATATCCATGATCGTCGGCTTCTCCGTCGCGTTGATTGGGACGGCGCTGGCCGCCGTGCTGGGGATCATTTCGGGGTATTTTGGCGGCGCGGTCGACTTTGTCATACAGCGCTTCGTCGACGGCATGATGTGCCTGCCCTCCCTGATTGTCGTGCTGACCGTCGTCGCGATCACCGGTCCGGGCCTGCTCCCGATCATATTGGTTTTAGGCGTCGAGGGCGGCGTCGGCGGGCGCGTCCGTGTGGTGCGCGGCGCGGTGATCGCAATCAAGCGCAACCTCTACGTCGAGGCGTCCCGATCCATAGGCGCGACGTCGTTGAGGACGATGGCCGAACATATCCTGCCGAACGTCATGGCGCCTGTCATTGTGATGTTCACGACGTCTTTGGGGTCCGCGATCATCACCGAAGCGACGCTCAGTTTTATCGGCCTCGGGATTCCGCCTCCGGAGCCGTCATGGGGCGGGATGCTCAGCTTGAGCGGCCGGTCGTTTATGCTGATCGCCCCTTGGATGGCGTTTTGGCCCGGCCTGTGCCTGTGCGTCGCGGTATACGGCGTAAACGTTTTGGGCGACGCTTTGCGGGATTTGCTTGATCCAAGGCTCGAAGGCGGCTCCGGTTCTTATAAAATCAAAAAAATGATTGGGGGCGGTTTCGGTGGCGGAATTTTCGGCCGGCGAAGAAGGCAAAAACCGGAAAATACTTGAAATCAAAAATCTGCGCACGCATTTTCACACAAAGGCGGGACCGCTTAAAGCCGTGGACGGCTTATCCTACCATGTGTACAAGGGCGAAAGCGTCGGCGTCGTCGGGGAAAGCGGATGCGGAAAAAGCATCAGCGCGATGTCCGTGCTCAGGTTGATTCCAAACCCGCCGGGCGAGATTGTCAGCGGGGAGATCCTTTTTAACGGTCAGGACCTGTTAAAGCTCACCGAGCAGGAGATGCGCGAGATTCGCGGGAACCGGATCGCGATGATTTTTCAGGAGCCGTCGGCTTCGCTGAACCCCGTGCTGACCGTCCGGCGGCAGCTCTCCGAAACGCTGGAGCTGCACCGCGGGCTGGACAAAAAACAGTCGCTGGAAGAATCCATCCGGCTGTTAAAGCAGGTGGGCATACCGGACGCGGAGCGCAGGGTACACGATTACCCGTTTCAGTTCAGCGGCGGTATGCAGCAGCGGATTATGATTGCGATGGGCCTTAGCTGCAAGCCGGAATTGCTCATAGCGGACGAACCCACAACGTCGCTGGATGTCACGATTCAGGCCCAGCTCATGGAGCTGATCGACGATTTGAGGCGGACATCCGGCATATCCGTCATTATCATAACCCACAACCTCGGTCTGGTGGCCCGCTATGTGGACAGGGTCAACGTCATGTACACAGGCCGCTTGGTTGAGTCGTGTTCGACCCAGCAGCTGTTCGACGGCCCGGCCCATCCTTACACGAGCGCGCTTTTGGCGTCGGTGCCCCGGCTGGACTCCCCCCGCAAAAAATCGATGCGGGTCATAAAGGGCCTGCCGCCCGACCTGACGCGGCTGCCGTCCGGATGCAGCTTCCATCCGCGCTGCGAATCCGCGATGGACATATGCAGAAAAGAAATCCCGCCTTTGGAGCATATCGCCGGCGACCATTATTGCGCCTGCTTCTTCGACCACGGGAAGTATTTATAGACATTGGTTATACCAACATTACCAACATTGGTCGCACCAACATTTGTTATATCGGGGGTTGTCACTTGGAAAATGAGCGTATACTCGACGTTGAAAATATGTCCAAATTTTTCCCGATTGCGTCGGGCGGCGGCGCTTTTCGGCGGAAAACCGCCGACTTGCGCGCCGTAGACGGCATATCCTTTCATATTATGAAAGGCGAAACCTTGGGCATCGTCGGAGAGAGTGGGTGCGGCAAGACGACGACCGGGCGCTGCGTGCTCCGGCTTTACGACAACATAAAGGGAACCGTGTCCTTTGAGGGGACTGACCTGACGAAGCTCGGCGCCGAGCAGGCGCGGCGCGCGCGCCGTGAAATGCAAATGATTTTTCAGGACCCGATGGCCTCTCTGGACCCGCGGATGACCGTCGGCAAAATCATCGGCGAGCCGTTCCGGGCGCATGGCGAGCCTGAGCGCAAGGACGAGATCGCGGAGCTCTTTCGCATGGTTGAGCTGGACCCCAACATGGCCGGCCGCTACCCGCACGAATTTAGCGGCGGTCAGAGGCAGCGCATCGGCATTGCGCGGGCTTTGGCTCTGCGCCCGAAGTTCATCGTCTGCGACGAGCCGGTCTCGGCGCTTGACGTTTCCGTTCAGGCGCAGATCATCGCCTTGCTGGAAGGGCTCCGGGAGGAGCTCGGGCTGACCTACCTGTTTATCGCCCACGACCTGTCCGTCGTCCGCCACATCAGCGACCGCGTGGCGGTGATGTATCTGGGCAAAATCGTTGAGATCACACGCTCGGACGAGCTCTATTCAAACCCGCTGCATCCCTATACGCTCGCGCTGCTCTCCGCGGTGCCCATACCCAATCCGAGACTCGACCGCCAGCGGCGGCGCGTCATGCTGAGCGGCGACGTCCCGAGTCCCGTGAACCTGCCCCGCGGCTGCCGTTTTAACCCGAGGTGCCCCAAGAGGGCGTCCGGTTTATGTTCGGAGGTTGAGCCCGAATTAAAACCGCTGTCGCCCGGAAGCGACCACTGGGTCGCCTGCCATCATGCCTAAAAAATATCCGGTATCCTATTTTAGCAGCGCAAAAAAACATCAAAACGGAGGAAATCATGGACGCAACGCAAAAAAGAATTGTTGAAAGAATAGACGAACACAGGGAGGAAATCATCGCCTTCGCCCGCGATATTTACACCCACGCCGAGCTGGGGTACAAGGAGACACGCACGGCAAAAAAGTTCGCGGAGGCGCTGAAATCCCGGAATTTGCCCGTTATAAAGGAGCATTTGGCGGTCACCGGGGTCAAAGGCTATTTAAAAAAGGAAGCGGCCGGCCCGACCGTGGCGCTGATCGGCGAGCTGGACGCGCTGCGCATCCCGACGCATAAATTCGCCAATCCGGAAACGCAGGCCGCCCATTGCTGCGGCCACCACGCGCAGCTGGCGGGCGTCGCGGGCGCGGCCTTTGCGCTCGCGGATCCTGAAGTATCCGCGGCCTTAGACGGGAACGTCATATTCTTTGCCGTCCCCGCGGAGGAATACGGCGAGATTGAGTTTAAAAATCAGCTCAAGGCGGAAGGCAAAATACGCTACGGCGGCGGCAAATGCGAGCTGATCCGCATCGGCGCGTTCGACGACGTGGATTTGAGTCTCGCGCACCACAGCGGCGAGGGCCTCGGCGTCGGCAACGGCAGCTCGAACGGATTCGTCTCCAAGGTCATTCGCATCATCGGACGCGCGGCCCACGCGGCGGCAAGGCCCCACTTGGGTATCAACGCGCTGAACGCGGCCGCGCTCGGGCATACGGCCTTGCAGTATCAGCGTGAGACCTTCCGCGACGAGGACTCCGTGCGCGTTCACCCGATTCTTACGAAGGGCGGGGATTTGGTCAACGTCGTCCCGGACGAGGCGGTTCTCGAAGCGCTTGTGCGCGCCAAAAATACCGAGGCGATACTCGACGCGAACGAAAAGACAGACCGCTCGTTTAAAGCCGGAGCGGACGCCCTCGGCGCGGGCTATGAGATTACGACGATGCCCGGCTACCTGCCGCAGATACCCGCGGCGGCCCACCCCGCTTTGATCACCGCCGTCGAGCTCGCCGCGCCGGGCAGGGAGTTTAAGCTGTCCTCCGGCGCGCACGGGGCCGGTTCCACGGACGTAGGCGACGTGCAGCATATTTTACCGACGCTCACATTCCACACGGGCGGCGTGCGGGGCGCTTTCCACTCGCCGGAGTTTGAGGTGACCGATGAAGACGAGGCGTATATTCTCACGGCCAAAATATTCGCGCTCGGCGCCTACGAGCTGCTCAAAGACGGCGCCGCGCAGGCGCGCGAAGCGGTGGAGAACTATAAGGCGCCTTTTACAAAAGACACATATATCGCCTATATGGAATCGCTGATGAAAACCGAGAAAAAAGATCTCGCGTAAAATTGGCATAAAGCATTGCGAGCGGACTGCGAGCGACGGCGGGGAAGCCGCCGGGGATTGACAAGGGGCGCAGCCCTTTGTTCGCATTAAGGAGGGAGGAATCGGAGGGAACCATAGGGTGCCCTCCGAGGAGCGAGCGGACTGCGAGCGACATAAAGCATTGTAATTGTTTTGGCGCACCGCCCGTGCTATACTAAATGAGAGTGTATTCGTGTGATGTATTTGCCGAATACGCTCTTTTTGGGCATGGGGAGGCGTATAAAGTAATGGACAAACAAGGATCAATGACCCCGGAGCAATCATTTTTCGCCGTGTTTTGCATTGAATCATTGGCGGACGAACTGGGGGTCCCCGGTGAAAAAATCTATAAAACGCTCACGGATGAAAGCGACATTCTTGACGGCTATATCCTGCCTTGCTATGAAGCCCTTCATACGCAGGGGAAAGGATATATTGTTGACACGCTAAAAGAACTCATGGAAAAGAGGGGGCTTCTGCAATGATATTGTATCACGGCTCCTATATCCCAATTGAAAAACCGAACTTGTCAATGTCGCGCTCCCGAACGGATTTTGGAAAAGGCTTCTACCTCACGCCGCTAAAAGCGCAAGCCGTGAGTTGGTCGCAGCGTTTTCTTCGCGAGCGCGGCGCGGCCGTCGTATCCTCGTATGCGTTTCTGCAGAGACCCGATGAAAGGCTGCCGCCCGATGTGAAAGTTCTCGAATTTGACACGCATAATTTAGCGTGGTTGGATTTTATCACAGCTTGCAGATTGGGCAAACCAATTGATGAGAAATGGGATTTGGTAATCGGCGGCGTCGCCAATGACAAGGTATTTGACACGCTTCAATTATATTTTGATAAACTGATCGGAGCTGAGGAAGCGATCGGGCGGCTTCGGTACAACAAACCGAATTATCAGTATTGTATAAAGCGCCAGTCCATCATTGACGAATATCTCAGGTTTATAGGTTCGGAGGAAATAAAATGATTGCCAATCGTACGCTCGTCGGCCACAAATGCAGCGATGTCGTCAAGGCGTATGCCGAGCTTGCGGACATCTCCCTCCGCGAGGCGTTTGATGTCTTCTACAAATCGATTTTGTATACCGAAATTCGCGATGGCATTTCCGATATGCACTGCCGAAGCGACGGCTATCTCGCGGAAGAATTGCGGTTGGAGACGGCAAAAGCGGCGGCCGCAGAGGCGAACGGCCGTTCGAGCTGACACATTCGAGCTGACACATAACTTGCAACCTGTACAAAAAGCCGCTATAATTTATTTATGCGCAAATATACAGCTTTAGTTCGTGCAAAAAAACCAAGGGGGCATTCTACCAAATGACTGTTGCGGAAATTGTAAAGGTGCTGGACGCGAAAGTGATCAGCGGGGAGGATTTGCTCGACAGGGACGTCCACTCCGCTTGCGGCAGCGATTTGATGAGCGACGTCCTCGCTTTCGTTAAGGACCAGTCCGTGCTGGTCACCGGCCTGACCAACGCCCAAGCGGTGCGTACCGCTGAAATGATGGATATCGTCTGCATCGTGCTCGTGCGCGGGAAAACCGCGGACAGCGGGATGATTGACCTTGCGCGGGACCGTTCCGTCGTCGTACTCCAGACGGAATATTCGATGTTTACCGCCTGCGGGCTTTTGTATGAGAGCGGGCTGCGCGGCGGCGGCGGGAGGGCAAATGCCAAAAAATTTAAAGCTGCACTATGACATTTCCGGAGAGGACTACACCCGCGCCGGCGAGGCTTCCGCGCAGTTAAAGCAGGTTTTGCGGCAGCTCGGCCTCTCGTCCTCGATCATTCGGCGCGTCTCAATCGCGATGTACGAGGGCGAGATCAACATGGTAATCCACGCGAACGGCGGCACGATCGACGTCGAAATCGATTCCGCCTGCGTCTCTCTGATTTTAAAGGACACGGGACCCGGCATCTCCGAGATCGACCTTGCGATGAAGGAAGGCTATTCGACGGCGTCCGAGAGCGTCCGTTCGATGGGCTTCGGCGCGGGGATGGGGCTCCCGAACATGCGAAAGCACTCGGACTACATGAAAATCGACTCGACGCCCGGCGTCGGCACGACGGTCTATATGAAGATCGCGCTCGGCGAGGAGTGAGCCATCCATATGAGTAAAAATTTACATTCCGTAACGCTCGACAGCGAGAAGTGCAAGGGCTGTATCAACTGCATCAAGCGGTGTCCGACGCAGGCGATCCGCGTCCGCAACGGCAAGGCCTCGATCATAGACGAGCGCTGCATCGACTGCGGCGAGTGCATCCGCGTGTGCCGGAACCACGCGAAGCTGCCGATCTATGACCCTCTGTCGACGCTCGACAAGTATAAATACAAGGTCGCCCTGCCCGCCCCCGCGCTCTACGGCCAGTTCAACTATCTCGACAATATCGACATTGTGCTGAACGCGCTTCTGTCGTTCGGCTTTGACGACGTCTTTGAAGTCGCAAAGGCGGCGGAGATCGTCTCCGACCGCACGCGCACGATCATGGAGGAAGACAAGGCGCTGCCGCATCCGCTGATCAGCTCGGCGTGTCCCGCGGTTGTGCGTCTGATCCGCGTGCGCTTCCCCGAGCTTTTGAGCCATCTGCTGCCGCTGAACGCGCCGATTGAGCTCGCGGCCCGGATGGCGCTCGCGCGGGTGCAGGCGGCGCGCCCCGACCTCTCGCGCGAGGAAATCGGCATTATCTTCATCTCGCCCTGCGCCGCGAAGGTCACGGCGACGCGGAACCCGCTCAGTACCGAACGCAGCGAGGTCGACGCGGTCTTTGCGATCAAGGATATTTACCCGCATCTTCTGAGCTTTATGAAAACGATCGCGCTGACCGGCGACGAGGACATTCCGGAGGTGCAGGGCGCGGGCCGGATGGGGATCAGCTGGTGCGGGAGCGGCGGCGAGTCGACCGCGCTTTTGAGCGAAAACTACCTCGCGGCCGACGGCATCGAAAATGTGATTAAGGTGCTCGAGGACTTGGAGGACGAGCGCCTGCTCGAATTGGACTTCATTGAACTGAACGCGTGCGTGGCCGGCTGCGTCGGCGGGATTCTGACGGTCGAGAACCCCTATGTCGCGAATACGCGGATCAAAAAGCTGCGGCGCTTCATGCCGATCTCCCTGAACCATTTTACGGAGGCGGAGCGCGGAAAGATCGGGTGGGAGACGCCCGTGCGGTTCGACCCCGTGCTAAAGCTCTCGAGCGACTACTCCGAAGCGCTCGAAAAAATGCAGCGCCTAAAGGAAATCCTCGACGGGCTGCCGGGACTCGACTGCGGCTCCTGCGGCGCGCCAACCTGCGCGACGCTCGCGGAGGACGTCGTGCGCGGCGGCGCGAAGGAATCCGACTGCATCTTCAAGCTGCGCGACTATGTGCGCGGCCTCGTGTCCGACATGAACCGGCTCGAGGGCTTTATCCCGCCGCCGTTCCGCGCGCCGGACGAGCCGGAGCCGGGACAGTGCTGAACAGTTCATCACTCCCTCATGACCATTCCGTCATGAGGTATAGGTGAAAGGTACAATAAGAGTTTATTCGGTTTTGCGCCCTTCGCAGAAAGGAATGGTCATACATATGCTCACTGTAAAACAACTCCGCGAACGCGGCGGATTTACGCTTTTGAACCGGCGTGAACCGGACGCCGACCGCGAAATCAGCTCGGTATACTGCTGCGACCTTCTGAGCGTCGTGATGGGCAAGGCCCCCGCGGGCTCCGCTTGGGTCACGGTGATGGGCAACCTGAACGTCGTCGCCGTGAGCGCCCTCGCGGACACGGCCTGCGTGATCGTCGCGGACGGCGCGGACGTCGAGGACCGCGCGCTCGACAAGGCGGACGAGCAAGGCGTGATCCTGCTGCGGAGCGCGGCGCCGGTCTTTGAGACCGCAAAACTCGTCGACGGACTGCTGTGATGGAGCTCTATTACGACCTCCACACGCACTCCTGCCTCTCCCCCTGCGCGGACGACGACATGACAGTATACAACATCGCGAACATGGCGATGCTCTGCGGCCTTGACATCGTCGCGCTGACCGACCACAACTCCGCGAAAAACTGTCCGGCTTTCTTTGCGGCTTGCCGCGAGGCGGGTCTGACTCCGGTCGCGGGCGTCGAGTTGTGTACGCGGGAGGAGGTGCATGTCCTGTGCCTTTTCCCGGGACTCGGCGAGGCGGCGGCGTTTGACGGCTTTCTTTATCCGCTGCTCCCGGACATCGAAAATCGCGCGGACATCTTTGGGAGGCAGTTGATTCTGGGCGAGGACGACGCGGTGCGCGCGGAGGAAAAAAAACTTCTGATCTCGGCATGCGACATCGGGATCGAGGAACTGCCCGCCGTCGTCGCGGAATATGGCGGCATCGCGATCCCCGCGCATATCGACAGGCCCGCGAACGGTCTGATCGCGAACCTCGGCTTTATTCCCGACGAATATGTTTTCACATGCTATGAAATAAAAAACCCGGACGCGCTGCCGAACCTCGTGCGGAATAACCCATGCCTTGCGCGCAAGAGGATTCTCTTTGATTCCGACGCGCACACACTCACGGACATTCCGGAACGGCGGCACAGCCTGAGCCTGCCCGAGCGGAGCGCGGCGGCCCTGATCGCGGCGCTCCGCTCCGCCCCTCCGGCTGCGTGGGCGTAAAACGTATGCCACTTTTTTGCTTTTTGTCAATCCAAATTTTTTTTGCGCTGTTGTGCTGATGCCTATTTGCAATATTTGTTACACATGTTAGTATAATATATAGAGAGGAGGTCACGGCGTGACATTTAGAGAAGCGGAAAAGATGGTGCGGAATGATGGTTGGGTACTTGAAAGCATTGAAGGCTCCCATTGCCACTACAAGCACAGTACAAAACTCGGAAAAGTTACGATACCCTATCACACCGGCGATCTCCCTAAACGTGTAGTAAGTTCAATCAAGCGGCAGGCGGGGCTAAAATAATACCATAACTGCTTGCGGAATACTGTAGAGGAAGGGTGAATGAATCATGAAATATGCTTACCCCGCATGTTTTTACAAGGAAGCGGATGGCCGTTATTCTGTTGAAATTCCCGACTTAAACCTCGCTACTTTTGGCGACGACTTGCCAGATGCTATGTATATGGCTTCCGACGCAGCAGCC
>JAITSR010000096.1 GCA_031287655.1 Clostridiales bacterium | reverse complement strand
GTGGCAAAAGCGGCGAAGACGAATACCGCCGCGGCCCCCGCAGCCGAGACTGTCTCCGCGGCGCGCGCAACGTCCGTCCCCGCAGCCGCCCGCGCCACTGCTCCGGCCACCGCCGCCCGCGCGACCGCCGCTGCATCTTCCGCCGCGGCGGGGGGGTATGGGAACGAGAGCATCACCGCGCTGAAGGGCGCGGACAGGGTCCGGCTGCGGCCCGGCGTGATCTTCGGCTCGGACGGCCTCGAGGGCTGCGAGCACTCGATCTTTGAGATTCTGTCCAACTCGATCGACGAGGCGCGCGAAGGCTATGGCGACACGATCGAGGTCATACGGTACGCCGACCGCTCGATCGAGGTGCGCGACTACGGGCGCGGCATCCCGCTTGACTACAACCAGCGCGAGGGCCGCTACAACTGGGAGCTCGTCTATTGCGAGCTCTATGCGGGCGGCAAGTACAACAACAACGACGCGTCGAAGAACTATGAGTTCAGTCTCGGGCTGAACGGTCTCGGCTGTTGCGCGACGCAGTACAGCTCGGAATACTTCGACGTCGCCGTGATGAAGGACGGCTATCGCTACGACCTCCACTTCGAGAAGGGCAATGTCGCGGGCGAGCTCAAAAAGCGCAAGCAGGCCTATGACCACACGGGCACGATCCAGCGCTGGCGGCCCGACCTCGAGGTGTTCACGGACATCGGCGTCTCCCTCGAATACTATCAGAATACGCTAAAAAAGCAGGCCGTCGTGAACGCGGGGCTGACTTTTAAGCTCCACGACGAGGAATCGGGCGAGGACTTTACCTATTGCTACCCGGACGGGATCGTCGGCTATTTAAACGAGGTCTGCGGCGAGGGCGCGCTGACGCCCGTGCAGTTTTGCGAGGCCTCGGCGCGGGGCCGCGACCGCGAGGACAAGCCGGAGTACAAGCTGAAAATGCAGGCGGCGTTCTGCTTTCACAACGAGCGCGGCCTGATCGAATACTATCACAATTCCAGCTGGCTCGAGCACGGCGGTTCGCCGGACAAGGCCGTGCGCGCGGCGTTTGTATACGAGCTGGACAGATGTCTGCGCCAGCGCGGCAAGTACACGAAGGACGAGCCCAAGATCACTTTTGCCGACGTGCAGGACAGCCTCGCGATCGTCACAAACTCGCTCTCGACGGAGACGAGCTACGAGAACCAGACAAAAAAGGCGATCACGAACCGCTTTATCCAAGAGGCGATGACGGATTTTTTAAAGCATCAGCTCGAGGTCTATCTGATTGAGAACAAAGCCGACAGCGAGCGGATTTTGGATCAGGTCCTGCTGAACAAGCGCAGCCGCGAGACGGCGGAGAAGGCGCGGATCAATCTGCGCAAAAAACTGGGCGCGGGCATCGACATCGGGAACCGCGTCAAAAAGTTCGTCGACTGCCGCACAAAGGACATCGACCGGCGCGAAATCTATATCGTCGAGGGCGACTCGGCGCTCGGCTCGTGCAAGCTCGGGCGCGACGCGGAGTTTCAGGCGATCATGCCCTTGCGCGGCAAAATTTTAAACTGCTTAAAGGCGAACTTGGACAGCATTTTCCGCAACGAGGTGATCACGGACCTCCTGCGCGTGCTCGGCTGCGGCGTCGAGGTGAAGGCAAAGCATGTGAAGGACTTATACGGCTTCGACATGGCCAATCTGCGGTGGGACAAGATCATCATCTGCACGGACGCGGACGTCGACGGCTTCCAGATTCGCACGCTCGTGCTCACGATGCTCTACCGGCTCGCGCCGACGCTGATCAACGAGGGCAAGGTGTACATCGCCGAGTCCCCGCTCTATGAGATCACGGCGAAGAATCGGACGTTTTTTGCGTATGACGAGCGCGAAAAGGCGAAAATCCTCTCGGGGCTCGGCGGCGCGAAATACACGCTCCAGCGGTCGAAGGGACTCGGCGAGAACGAGCCCGACATGATGTGGGAGACGACGATGAACCCCGAGACGCGCCGCCTGATCAAGATCGTGCCGTCGGACGTCGAGAGGACCGAGCGGTATTTTGACTTTTTGCTCGGCGACAACCTCGCGGGCCGCAAGGAGTTCATCGAAAAGAACGGCCACCGGTACCTCGACCAGCTCGACGTCGTTTGACCGAATAGCGTTGGCCTTGACGTGACCCGGCCACGGCGACGATTGTGAACGTGTCAGCCGCTGACCTGTTAGAAAAGAAACCGTGAAAGGTGAAGAAAAACGTGCCGGATACCGAACAGCATATTGTCGATACTTTAGAAAAAAATTACATGCCCTATGTGATGAGCGTGATCGTCTCGCGCGCGATCCCGGAGATCGACGGCTTAAAGCCCTCTCACAGAAAGCTGCTCTACACGATGTATAAAATGGGGCTCCTCGGTCCCACGCGCACAAAGTCGGCAAATGTCGTCGGGCAGACGATGAAGCTGAACCCGCACGGGGATTTGGCGATCTATGACACGATGGTGCGCCTGACGCGCGGCAACGCGGCGCTGCTCCACCCCTACGTCGACTCGAAGGGGAATTTTGGCAAGCAGTATTCGCGCGACATGCAGTGCGCGGCGGCGCGCTACACCGAGGTCAAGCTCGAAAAGATCGCGTCGGAGCTGTTCGCCGGGATCGACGAGGACACGGTCGACTTCATCGACAGCTACGACGGCCAGATGAAGGAGCCGCTGCTGCTCCCCGTGACCTTCCCGAGCGTGCTCGTGAACATGAATCAGGGGATCGCGGTCGGCATGGCGAGCAACGTCACGAGCTTCAACTTAAAAGAGGTCTGCGACGCGGCGATCGCGTATATCGACGCCCCGGAGGCCGACCTTACGCGGTTTTTGCTCGCGCCCGACCTGCCCTCCGGCGGCCAGCTGATCTATAATGAAAAGGTGATTTCGGACATCTATGAAACGGGCAGGGGCTCTTTTCGGCTGCGCGCGCGCTATCGCTACGACAAACAGAACAGCTGTATCGAAATCTATGAGCTCCCCTATACGACGACATGCGAGGCCGTGATCGAATCGATTGTGGAGCTCGTCAAAAAGGGGCGGGTCAAGGACATCAACGACATTCGCGACGAGACGGACCTTTCGGGCCTCAAAGTCACGATCGACATCAAAAAGAGCGCGGACCCGGACGAGCTGATGTCTCGCCTGTTCCGGCTGACGCCGCTGCAGGACAGCTTTGGCTGCAATTTCAACATTCTCGTCGGCGGCAGGCCGCGCGTGATGGGCGTCCGCGAGATTCTGCGCGAGTGGCTCGCCTTCCGCTCGACCTGTCTTAGGCGGCAGCTCGCCCACGACGCCGCAAAAAAGCGCGAGCGCCTGCATCTGCTCGAAGGGCTCTATAAAATTCTCGTGGACATTGACAAGGCGATCCGGATCATTCGCGGCACGGAGAACGACAAGGACGTCGTGCCGAACCTGATGGAGGGCTTTGACATCGACCGCGAACAGGCGGATTTCATCTGTGAGATCAGGCTGCGCAACCTGAACAAGGCGTATATTCTGGACAAGGCGGGCGAGATCGGCGCGCTGCGAAAGGACATCGAGGGGATCGAGCTTATGCTCGGGAGCGAGAAGCGGCTCTTTGGCTTAATCAAGCGGCAGCTGGCGCATGTCGCGAAGGAGTACGGCAAGCCGCGTATGACGGAGATCGTCCGCGAGGACGACGTGACGGAGCTTGCGGACGAGCATCTGATCGAGGACTACAACCTGAAAATCTTCCTGACGGGGCAGGGGTATATCAAAAAGATCGCGCTGACCTCGCTGCGCTCGTCCGGCGAACATAAGTTAAAGGAGGGCGACGCGTTTCTTCAGGAGATCGAAACGCACAACCGCGCGGACCTGCTGCTGTTCACGGACAAGGGCGAGGTGTGCAAGATGAAGATACACGAGCTCGCAGAAGCCAAGGCCTCGTCGATGGGGGAGTACCTTCCGAACGTTTTAAAACTCGCGGAGGGTGAGCGCGTGATCTGCATTGCGGCGACCGACAGCTATGACGGCTGCATGCTCTTTGGCTTTCGCAACGGCAAGTTCGCGAAGGTCGAGCTTTCTGCGTATGCGACAAA
>JAITSR010000237.1 GCA_031287655.1 Clostridiales bacterium | reverse complement strand
ATCTGCTTGCCACTGCGATTGCTTTTTCTTTTTCACCGACTTTCATGTAGATAAAGCACAGGGCGGCGCGAGTCGTGTGATTTACTTTATCGCCTTGATTATACGATAACACACCTTCGCATAAAGAAAAGGCTTTGGATAGTTTAGCCTGGTCATACCTAAGGGCAAGCGCCATTGCTAAATCGGACATAATTCCCTCGTCGTTCGGAAATGTTTTGAGAGCTTCGGAAAAGACCTCTATAGCAGTGTTAATATCACCGTTTCGCCAGTAATTATGCGCGTTGGTGAACACGGCGGCTCTCGTTTGCCGGTCATTGATTTTGTCCATGCCGATGAGCATGTCCACGCTGACTTTATAGAGGTTGGCGAGCGCGGGCAAAAGTGTGATGTCGGGGAGTGTATCGCCACGCTCCCATTTGCTGACGCTCTGAGACGAAACGCCAAGAATTTCCGCGGCTTCTTCCTGCGTAAGATCTTTTCCTTTGCGTAGGGTTTTCAAATTTTCAGCTATGAATAACATATTGTGTTCCTCCAAAAAAGTATTAGCGCGCTTGAGATTATTATAATCTCGAGCGCGCAGGCTTTCCATATCTCGTTAAGTGATAAAAATTCAACCGTGAGGCGAGTGTCTTTGGCGATCGCGATATGCAAGCTGTCTATTCTGTATTTCTGCGGGATAACGCCCTCATACAACAAACGCGAACGCCTCCCCGACGAAAACGTTCGGATAGGGTTCGCGTTTATACTAAAAGCGGAGAGGGTGGGATTCGAACCCACGTGTGCTTTCGCACAAACTGATTTCGAGTCAGCCCCGTTATGACCACTTCGATACCTCTCCAAAACGCCGCACGAACGAGTGCGGCATACCAACCGGGCTGTAGGCGCGGCTCACTTGATAGTAGGATACCATATCAAGTGCGGAAGCGCAAGGAAATTTTTGCGGCGGCGCTGCCATTCCGATTCCGCTGCCGGTTCCGATTGAGGTAAGAAGCGCCGCCGCCGCCCGTCGCTACTTTGCCCCGTTTGCCTTTTTGTTCTGCTTGCTCCATTTTGCAATCGATTTGGCCCACTGCTGCCTCTCGCGCATAAAACCGGCCTTGTCGTCGCTGTATTTGGCCTCCCGCTTTAAATTCAGATAACTGTTCCACCGCTCGCCGGACAGCTCCCCGGCCGCGATCGCCCGCTTTACCGCACAGCCCGGCTCTTTTTCGTGGCGGCAATCGGAGAACCGGCACTTGCCAAAATACGCCTCCACGTCGCCGAACGCCTCTCCCAGCCCCGCGCTCACATCCCACATGCCGAGCTCGCGCATCCCCGGCGTGTCAATCACGAACGCGCCGGAGGGCAGCGTTATCAGCTGCCGGTGGGTCGTCGTGTGGCGACCCCGGCTGTCGTCCTCGCGGATTTCCTTCACCTCCATCAGCCGCTCGCCCATCAGGGCGTTGACCAGACTGGACTTCCCGACGCCGCTGGAGCCAAGGAACACGACCGTCTTTCCAGAAAGCAAATATGGCGACAGGCACTCCAAGCCGTACCCGCTGACCGCGCTGACACTCAGGACATCGACGCCCATCGCGATCTCACGGACAGCCTCCGCGAGGGGAGCGGCGGCATCCCCGGCCAAATCCGCCTTTGTGAGCAGGATCACAGGCATGGCGCCGCTCTGCCATGACAGCGTGAGGTATCGTTCGAGACGCTTCAAATTTAAGTCATGGTTCAGCGAGGCCATCACGAACACCGTGTCAAAGTTCGCCGCGACGGCCTGCTCGCCCCGCCCGGGCGTCGGGTCGCGCCGCGAGAAAAATGTCTTGCGCGGCAGCGTTTTAAGAATCCGGCTGTCGCCGCTCCCGTTGTACTCGATCAGCACATAATCCCCGACCGTGGGGAAGTCTTGGAAGACGCCCCCGCCTCCATAGTAGGCCGCCGTTTTCAGCCTGCCATAGACGGTCACCGAGCCGCCGCGTCCGCTCACGGGCCCATTCACCGCCGCGAAACCGTTCGCACTCACGGACCCGCCCTCCAAAGCCAGCTCATACCGCTCCTTGTGGACCGCCGTAACCCGTGCCGGAACGCCGTTTTCCACATCAGAGTCAAGACTGCTACTATATGTTTGAAAATCAATCATGCTTATCATCCTCCTTCAATGCCTGCTTTTGAAAATTCCTTCCTTCGCCAATTCCCGCTTCTATCACTTGTTTCCTCCCTCCTTCAATCCTTCAATTTTTCCCTCCGTAATTTGCTTCCACCCCGAATATCCGCTGAAAAAGGGCGCAAAAATGCCGCGAACAAGCAGCCTCGGGATCGGCTGCAAATTCACGGCGGAAACAAAAATAACACACCCCATCGGTGTGCTACGGAAATTTGTAGGATTCACGAAAGGTTACTTTGCGGCATAAAAACAAAAGGGGCGCAAGCGCGTCCGCAGTCCCTATGCCGGATATTCAGTTAGGGGACGACCACCTTTTCCATTACAATCGCTACCGTCATTCTCACATAACCCCCTTCAAATTTAGAGTTTAGAATGTAGAATAAAGATTTTATTCGCCGTTTCCATTGGCAATTGTACCTGAACTTGCCCGAAAAGTCAAATCGAAATTTTTATCAATAACTTTTGAAAACGTCACTTGCTGTTGGCATAAATAAGCGATATAATAAACACAATTATTTTTAGGAGGGTTGATCGTATGCCGCAAATCAGGCCATTAACGGATCTTCGCAATCACACCACTATTGTTGCCAATGCAGCTCATGAGGAGCGCGAACCTGTTTTTATTACGAAAAACGGGTACGCCGACTTGGTTGTAATGAGTATAGAAGCCTACGAGGACAGCTTTGCGCGGCTTGAAGTGTATGACAAGCTCGCGCAGTCGCAGGCGGAGATGGAATCAGGACAAAAGCCTCAGGCATTTGATAAAGTTTTTTCAAAATACCGCAAAAAGTATGGTGACGCCAATGGAAAAATATAGAGTCGTTGTGACGCCATCCGCCGATATGGATATGGATGGTATTTGTGGGTATATCTCCAAAAACCCGAAAAAACCAAAAGCTGCCGCATTGTTGATAGACAGACTGTACAAAGGCCTGAGAACGCTTGAAACTCTACCGAAGCAGAATACGCTTTTAAGGGATCAATTCCATGCGAATCAGGGATTCAGGTGTATTCAAATCGGGAATTATCTGGTGTTCTATATTGTTCATGATAAAACGCACACCGTAGTCGTCCACCGTGTTTTATACGGCAAACGAAATTATTCCGCCATTTTTGGCGCGAGCGAAGCCGCGGAAGACAGCGGTGAATCCATATAGAAGAAGCCGGAAGCCCTCGTTGGCGCATGGGGCCGACAAAGATATTCCGTTGATGCCGGCCCCATAAGCATAAGCCAACTTAGATGTCGGCCACCGTGCCGTCCGGCTGGTAACGCGCCGTATACTGCTTAAAGCCGTATGGATACTGCGCCATCGCCTTCTCGTCGAGGTCGATGCCAAGCCCGGGCCCCTCGGGCAGCGCAAAGTAGCCGTCCTTCGGCTTTAGCGAAATGTTCTTCACGATGTCGAGGCGGGAATACACGGACCCGGACGCAAACTCAAGGATGTCAAAGTTCTGCGCGGCCGCGCAAACTTGCAGGCTCGCCGCCGTCGCGACCGGCCCGTTCGGGTTGTGCGGCGCAAAGCGGATATGGTAAGTCTCGATCAGCGCCGCGATCTTGCGGATTTCCGTTATGCCGCCGCAGTGGCAGATGTCAGGCTGCGCGACGTCCAAGACCCGCTCCTGCACGACCTCGCGGTAGTCGAACCGGGAAAACAGCCGCTCGCCCGCGGCGATCGTCATCGTCGGCAGCGCCTCGCGGAGCTGCTTGTAGGAAAGCGTGTTCTCCGGCGGGATCGGCTCCTCAAAGAAATAGATGTCATAGGGCTCCGCCGCGCGCATTTGTTTGATCGCGATGCTCGGCACGGACTGCCCGTGGTTGTCGATGCAGAGCGCCTTGTCCGGCCCGATCGCCTTGCGCACGTCCGCGAGCCTCTTTGCGAACGCCGGAATATCGGCGAGCGGGTTATAGGTGTCAATCGCGCGCCCGCCGCCGGTCTTGATGCCGTCAAAGCCCTGTTCGATCGCCTTTTCGGCCGAACTCGCGTCAAACGCGTGCGTATAGGCGCGGACCTTGTCGCGGACAGCCCCGCCGAGCAGCATGTACGTCGGCACGTCGTAGATTTTCCCCGCGATGTCCCACAGCGCCTGATCGATGCCGCTGATCGCGGACATGTGGATGAAGCCGCCCTTCCAGAAGCCGTGCCGGTACATCTTTTGCCAAATCTTTTCAATATTGCGGGGGTCCTCGCCGATCACGCTGCGCTCCGCAAGCACGAGAATGCACTGCTCCACGGCCTTTGTCTGACCCTCGACGCTCGCCTCGCCCCAGCCGTAGAGGCCCTCGTCCGTCGTCACCTTGACAAACAGCCAGTTCTGGCGGTCCGTCGCAACCAAGTACGTCTTGACATCCGTAATTTTCACGCTGTTTCCTTCCCTTCGTTTCAAATTTTGTTCAGTGTCAGATGTCGTCCTCACCGACCGCGAGCCACTCGTCGAGCGCGTAGAGGTTGTTCAGCTCGCCAAGGCGCTCCGGTACGCCGACCGCGGAAAGCCCGCCGTCCACGCAGATCACCTGCCCCGTCACATAGGCGGAGTCCTCCGACGCGAGCCACACAACGGGGCCGCCCATATCGTAGGCATAGCCGTTGCGGCGCAGCGGAATAAAGCGGTGTGAATTGCGGTAGAAGGGGCTGTTCGCCTCCTCCTCCGGGGACGGCGCGCGCACGTTTGTGACGCCCGGCGAAAAGCCGTTTACGCGGATGCCGTAGCGGCCGAGGTCCACCGCAAAGGACTTGATGATCCGGTTCATGCCCGCCTTCAGCGCCCCGTACACGCCGTCCGTCGAGTGCGGCGAAAAGCTGCGGATCGAGGTGTTGAAAATGATGCTGCCCTTGACGTTGTTCTTGACCATGTAGCGCGCCGCGGCCTGCGCCGCGAGGATCATGCCGCGAAAATCGACGTTGTAGAGCTCGTCCATCGTCTCCGGCTTGATGTCGAGGATACCCTCAAAGCGCGTAATCCCGGCGTTGCTGACGAGCACGTCGAGCCTGCCGAGCGCCGCCACCGTCTCATCGACGAGGCGCTGCGGCACGCTGACCTCGCCCGTGTCGCCCTGCAGCAGGCAGGCTTTGACGCCGAGCGCCCTGACTTCGCCCAAGGTCCTCTCCGCCGCTTCCTGCGACTGCGAGTGATGCACCGCGATGTCATACCCCGCTTTTGCGAGCGCGAGCGCGACTCCGCGGCCGATCCCGCGGCTCGATCCCGTGACAAGTGCGACTTTCCCGTTCCCCATGCTTATGACCATTCCTTTCTGCGAAAGGCACAAAACGGCATAAAATCTCGTTGTGCCTTCACCTCTACCCCCATGCCGGAATGGTCATGGGGGAGTGATGAGGGGGATTCCCCTTCATCTTCATTGAAGGAAGGGGGCCTCGGGGCGGAACCATAAGGTTCCCCTCGAAAGAATGAAAGTCACGCCCAGCGCCGATGACTTTCATTCTTGTGACCTCCTAAAATTTTAAATAGATAATACATTATTATATGCAAAGTTGCAATCCTTCGATCCTTCGCCGCTCGCAATCCTTCGCCGTCGCTCGCAGTCCGCTCGCTCCCCGCACTTTACAAAAGTTCGAGCACGATTGCGTCGCGGCCCGGAACAGCGGCCTCGATCAGACCGCCGCCGAGGCGTAAAACGGCGTCCCTGCGCCCCCATAAGACGCGGACGGGCTCCGTGAGGCTAGGCGCCGTCGCGCCTGCTGAACGCGCCGCGCCTACTGACCCTGTATCCGACGCGGGACCCGCCGCGCCCGCGGCAAGGCCGTCCTGCCGCGGCGGCGACAGCCGGACGCGCGCCCACCGCTCCTTGCGGTCGTGATTGACGAGCCACAGATACCGCCGCCCGCCGCCCGACCACAGCCGCGTGTATACATCCCCTTCCAGATTTCGGACGGAGGGCTCCACGCCGAAGGTTTCCAGACATTTTTCAAGCAGCGCGCGGAAAGCCGGGCCGCCCGCGCGAAAATAGCCTTCGGACGGGAATGTGCCTAACAGAATCACGGCGCCGTCGCCATACCGGTTGTGGACGGCGGCGACGCCGCCGTCCGGATAGGCCCCGATCCGGGCCGCGCCGCCGTCCGACATTTGATAGCTCTGGCGGAACAGCCCGCCCGGCACGCCGCTCACCCCCATCGCGTCAAACACAATGCGGTCGCCGAGGTCGGGCATAAACTCCGCCGAGGCCTCGCGGACGCCGAACATCTCGTCGAGGCCGCTGTTCGGCTGTGTCGTCCCGACCTTCCCGCGGTCGCCAAAATATCCGGGAAAACCCTCGCAGATCAGCCGCCCCCCGCCGCGGACCCAGCTCATCAGCGTTTGCGCCTGATCCGCGTTCAGTTGAATCGGATACGCAAAGTACAGCGTCCGGTATCGGCCGATGTCGTCAAAATGCACGAAATCGACAGGGATATGACTGTCAAAAAACGCCCTGTACGCGCCCCATTGGCAGCGCGCGTAGAACTTGCCGGGGCCCGCCTGCTGCATCAGCCGGTTGAACTCCTGAATCTGGTCGAGTACGACAATCCCGACGTCCGCCGGGTCGGGGCGCGCCGCGAAAAGCGCCGCGGTCTCCTTGCTGTTCGCCCATTTCGCGATCACAGACGCCATACGGGAACGGTCGTTGGGCGCGCCGTCGTTGCTGTATAGGCCGAACGCCCCAAACAGCGGGCCGTCCAGCAGCGAGCGCCAGCGGAGATAGAGTACGCCGCGCGCGCCGCCCGCGAGGGAGACGAGGTTCCAAAGCCGCACGTCCTCCGCCTCTGCGACGCGGCCATCCTCCTTTTCGCGGCCTATGACCTGCGGCTGCAGCCACAGCGGCCCGCCCTGCATTTCGGCGTGCCAAAAGGTCTTGCCGCGCGACGCGGCGCGCACGAGGTCGACGGCCTGCCACTGTTTCCAAGGCTCCGTCCCCTTGCGGCCCATCACCCACGTCATGCCATACGACTCCACCTGCTCCGCCGCGAGCCAGTCGTCATTGCCGTCGCCGTAGGTGTAGTCGAGCGAGGCCGCGACGCCATGCGCCGTAATCCGCGCGTCCGGGTCGACGGAGCGGATGATCCCGACCTTCCACTGATAATTTTCATAGTAATTCTGCTTGCGGAACGCGAGCCAGTCCATACACTGGGGGTGCAGCTCCGAAAAACGCGGCGCGCGGACATGGCTCCAATCCGCGTAGCTGTAGCGGTACCAAGCCTTCCCGAGCGCCTCGAGCGAACCGTACTTTGCCAAAAGCCAGTCCCGAAACTTCTGCTCCGTATGCTCGCAAAAACACATGTCCGGATGATAGTTGCATTCATTCCACACATCGTACCCAAACAGCCCCGGAAATTCTTTGTAGCGACCGGCCAGCGCGCGCAGGAACCGCTCGACATATTCGCGCGTCTCGGGGTTGTCGAGGCACAGGCCGCCGGGTACGAAGCCGCCCGTCGCGCAGGAGCCGGAAAGCCCGCTGTACGGGGCTTGGACTCCCGTGCGGCTCACGGAATAGCAAGATTTGTGGTCGTGAAAAAACCACTCGGGCGAGCACTCGGAAAACTCGGCGATCACCGTCCCGATCCCGTTCACCTCACCGAACTCAAGCTGCGCGTCATAGTCGTCCCAGTCGTATACGCCGGGCGCAACCTCGATCGCGCCCCATAAAAACCAGTGGCGGAACAGGTTCATTCCGTCCGCGGCGGCTTGCTTGTAGTCGCGCGCCCAATCCTCGCGGGGCGGGTTCGATTTGCGAAAATAAACGGCCCCATACGCGACCTGCGGATATTCCTTCTTCATACTGCCATCCAAAAGATTCACCTTCCCTTCCTTTTTTCCCTGCTTTCCTGCTTCTTTCCCTGCTTCCCTGCTTCCATCCCCGCTTTCCTGCCTCCATCCCTGCTTTCCTGCTTCCATCCCCGCTTTCCTGCTTCCATCCCTGCGTCCCTGCTTTTAGTATTTTTCAGCCGCCGATTCGGGCCGGACCGTCGACGCGAGGAAGATGTCCCGCTCGATTTCGTCGATATAGTAGCTCCACCCGAAAGTCTGCTGCACGCGGCCCATGTAGTAGGGGAGGTAGTGCTGCGCCCCGATCAGACTCAGCTCCTTCCAAAAATCGAGTCCGAGCCTGAGCGCGCCGAGCGCGTCCGCCTTTAGCGCCTCGTCGCCGTTCCCCCGGTAGATCGCGAGTTTTACGGCCGCGTCGAACTTGCAGCGGTAATAGCTCCCGAGCGCGTGCCACGCCAGCAGGTCGAGCTGCGCACAGGCAAGGTCCTCCGCGTCCCGCCCCGCGTCGAGCTCCGCCTGCACAAGGTCGGCGTTCCGCCGGATCGTGTCAAGCTCCGCCGCGATCAGCGCCAAAATGTGCTCCGGATTCTCGCCCGGCGGGATTCTGCCCGCGCGCTTCCCCGCGGCGTATTCCTTGATCGACACCATTCCGGCGAGCGGCATCGCGTCGTTTTCGATAAATTCCAGAATCGTTTTTACGCCGCCCATCGACAGCATGGACTCCGGATGCCAGTTCGCGTCGTAGTGCCACCAGTAGAGCCGGTTCACGGCGCAGAGGATACGGACGCCCGCGCAGAGTCCGCGGTAGAGCGGCACGCCGGCCGCCGCGCCGTATTTATGGGCAAACTTCTTTTCCCAGAGCGTCGGGTCGAGATTCGGGTTGTATCCGAGGCGGCCCAGCATTTCAAACTGCATCCAATGCTTTTCAAACGAATACTTCCAGTTCTGGTGCTTGTTTGAAACATGCTGCGTCTCGCCCGCCCACACATAGCCGTCCGCGCCCCAATAGAAACCTGCGACGTAGTTTTTCCCTTCCTTCATGCCGTGAATGTACCGCGCGATAAAGCCGGGGTCGCAGCCGCGCAGATTGTGAAAGTCGTCGTTGCGCACCGTAT
Source organism: Clostridiales bacterium (assembly GCA_031287655.1). GTDB lineage: Bacteria > Bacillota > Clostridia > WRLR01 > WRLR01 > JAITSR01. Next base: position 11,349 of record JAITSR010000237.1, on the reverse strand, counting down.
AAATGACCTTGATCCCGTCCGCCTCAAGGTTCATGCTGCCCCACGCGTTAAAAAGCTCCTCAAAGCGCGGCAGCGGGTGCGAGTACATATGCGCGTTTGAATACTTCCAGCTGATGTACTTGTCCGGGTGATTGTAGCGCGAAAGGAAAATCTCCTGCGTCACGGTACCGTTGGACGTATTTGTGCGGTGAATGAAGGGGGTCGGGAAGTTCAGCTCCGCGGCCGCCTCAAGATAGGTATCGGCGACCCACTGCTGGCGCTCCTCGACGGTCCCGGTCAGCTCCTCGCTGTTTGTCGTGCCAAGCCCCGTCATCTCGGGGTAGGTCATCAGCAGCGTTTTGATCGCCTCGCGGTAGTAGTCTTTGACCACCTCGAGCGACTGGCGTATGCCGATGTCCTTCCGGTCGTGCGTGCGCGCCGCGATTTCCGGCGGGAGACCGAGCCCCTGCGCGATATGCGGCGTGATGCGCAGATTCCATGTGATCAGATAAGTCTCGATCCCGCGCGCCTGCGCGTGCCGGAAGATGAACGTGTAGACCTCCTTGAAGCGCCGCAGCTCCGCGTCCGTATAGGGGGTCGCGCCGGGATATTTTTCGATGCGGAACATCATCTCAAACGGGTTCATCGACCAGAGGCTGAGACAGTTGTAGCGGTTTTTTGCGAGAAAGTCGATATAGTCCCTCCAAAAATCAATCGTCATGCAGAGCTCTTTGTTTTTGTCAAAGACCTCGCCCGGCCCATAGGGCTGATAGGGGAGGTTGAACTTGACGCCGCGCTTTGCGAGGAAGGGCAGCTCATGCTTGTCTTTCACGGCGTCCGGCCCGTCGAGCAAAACGGACTCGGCGGCGTCGAGCGCGCCGTACATCGCGCCGGTGTCGTCCGCCCCGACGATGTGGACCGCGCCGCCCGTCCGGCGGATCACAAAGGACTCCCGCGCAAGCGTGCCAAGCCCCGGCAGCAGGCCGTCCTTCTGGAGCGAAATGACAAAACAGGATATGCCGCCGGTCGACGAGCCTTCTCCGGCTGATACGGCACCGGTCGACGGACTGCCGGTTGAGCTGCCGACTGGACTGCCATCGGCTGAAAGTCCGCCGCCTGACAGACCGTCTCCGGCTGATACGCCGCCGTTTGACGGGCCGCCGCCGCCCGTCGCGGGCGGATAGAAGCGCAAGCGCTCCTCCGCCGTGCGGACCCCGCGCGCGGCGAGCGCCTCGCGGAGCTGTTCAACGCCGAACCGGATACATGGAATCCGGTCCCGGTCGCTGGTCCTCTGATAAAATAGAATCAATGGATCGCCTCCTTTTATTTTCTTCGAGGTGAACCTTTTGGTTCTCCCCGACTCCCCTCTCATGATCATTTTATTCGCAGTTATCAGTTTTTTTCAATTTTAGAGACCTTTTTGTCAACCATTCGACCGCGCCGTCCATCGTTGAGTCCGGATGTTTATATACATCCGCATCTTTTGCAAAAGGACTTTTTGAACGTGTACCCATTGCGCATTATTCCATCTGAACCGTGACACTCTCCGCTATCCGTAATAGCATAGCCTGCCTTTTTATAACATTCCCGCGCGGGGATATTGTCTTCAGTTGTGTGGATACCCATTCGTACAAATCCGCGTTTGATAGCATATTCTTCAGCAAAACGAACTGCAAAGCTGCCAATCCCCTCTCTATGATGTCGACTGTCAACAACCAACATTGAAATCCAAGCGGTATCACCTTCCAGCCCATTGATTTTTATCCAAGCGACCAAGCTGCCGCCCCGCGTGACGACAAACAGTTCCTCATCACGATCCGCCTGTGAAGCGGCGAACACTTCCTGCCATTCGGCAAGCGTAAAGGCTTTTGCGTGGAGGGCGTTTTTGTTGGTAGTGTCTTGAAACAGACCGTGCAGAAAAGGGATGTGCTGTATCGTCATAGGAATAACTTGCAGACTGTTCTCTGCAATTTCCCCTGCGTTCTTATTCTGAATATCATTTAACATTGTTTCCCTCCAAGGCCATATTCCCGTTTCGTCGAGCTGGGAGCATACGTTTAACCATTAGACAAATCATTCTTCGAGTCTCGGTTTGTAATTCAGATATACCATTGACGTTGAGCATTGAACAATCTGGCATATTCGCCATCCTCCTCCAATAAATTATCATGAGTTCCAAACTCCACAATTTGTCCATCCTTCATTACAGCGATCTTATCAACCAAGGTACATAGCCCTGTCCTGTGAGACACAATAATGGCGGTTTTATCCTCGGCGATTTTCAAAAACCGCCTAAGAACCTCAGTCTCCGAAATAGGGTCTATCGCGCTTGTAGGCTCATCCATAACGATCAACTCACAATTTCTAAATACACCGCGCGCAATCGCCAACTTCTGCCATTGCCCGCCTGAGAGTTCAACTCCGCCAAACTCTGTTCCGAGTATTGTATCAAGATTCATTGTTGACTCATCGAGAGTAAAATCAGCTTCCTCCAAAGCCCGTTTAACTGCATTGTCGTCAGACATCGAACCAATGTCAGACATAGAGACATTTTCTCTCAGCGTCATATGGTATTGGGCGAATTGCTGAGAAATAATAGACCAGCTTCTCAAAAAATGTTCCCGATCATATTGTGACATTGTATCGTCATTCACCAGAATTTCCCCGGAAGCAGGGTGGTAAACGCCTAATAGTAATTTTGTAAGTGTTGTCTTGCCGCTTCCATTTTCCCCGATAAGGGCGATTTTTTCTCCTGCGTTTATTGTCAAATTCAAATTCTTAATTGCGTGGCTTTGCGTATTCGGATACTTGAATAGAATATTTTTTAAGTCGATTTTTCTTATGCTTTCAGTTTTCGTGCCAAAAGAGCAATCGGCTTCCCTTCTGTCTATGAATTGAAAATAGTCGCGGGCGTAGTTCACTTTCTCCGGAATATTCCCGAGGTCAATAAGAAACGATTTTGTTTGGCCTTGAACAGACGCGAAGGCGGCAATGCAGGCGCCAAAAACACCGACCGAGATTTCTTTGTGAATAACAAGGGCAAAAGAGAGCAAAATGCAAAGCGCATATCCGAATATACGAAATAAATCGCATATCGACAAAGACAAGCTGTCCTTTTTAACGAGCTTCCATGTTTCCTCATTGACCTCATTTCGAGCTGCTTGCCATTTCTGTGAGATATAATCTCCAAAACCCATAACTCGCATTTCCTTGATTGACTGCTTGTCGGTAAATAAGCTCCAAAGATAGTCCCTTTTTCGTTCCTTTTTGATTTGTCGTTTTTTCAGTTTGTAAAACTCCTTTCCGCGGATGATACGGGCGACAAAATAAGGAATCACACTCAATAAGCCAATCGGAATAAACAGTAAACTGTACGATGAAAGAATAATGATAATTGAGATCACGCCGACCGCGCTCATAACAATAGTAACATTATTCATATAAAGTTGACTGATGATTTCACGTCTAACGCACCTGGCAGCCCGATTCTTGCGATCCATTGTACTTGCGTTTTCATATTCAATCAGCGGTAATTCGGCGCACTTTCCAGAAAGATAGCCGCTTGAGTTACTGCTGACTTTTTCATACACTCCCGCATTGATCGTAATACTTGAGATGAATTGAAAAATCTGCTTTGCCCCATATCCGATAAGCAGCAGTATGCCAAACCATCCTGCACTTGAAATGTCAGCGGAACCCTCAATGTACTGTGCGACAGCTTCAAATAACAAAACAGATATGGATGTGATGTACGCCGGAAACAATCCATCAATAATGTAGTATATCAAAGAGAGAAAACCGGACAGCGGCGATATTTTAATGACCTGTACGAATACTCGATATAGTATTACCAATGCGCTGCCATTATTTTTCATTGCCGACCCCATCCATCCCCCCTACATACCAGTGGCTCTGAGCTTCCCACATTTTTGCATATAATCCATGCTCTTTTAGCAGGGCTGCGTGGCGTCCGTTTTCGGCAACAATCCCGTCGTCAATAACGATGACCTTATCCGCCATTTTTGCGCTTGCGAGGCGATGTGAAATCATAATACAGCCCCTGTCCTGTAAAATATCTGTGAACGATTGATACATCTCACTTTCCGCAAGGGGGTCGAGTGAAGCCGTCGGTTCATCAAGAATCACAAATGGGCTGTCTGAGAATAGCGCTCTGGAAATGGCGATGCGCTGCCACTGCCCGCCTGAAACATCAATACCCTCATCCTCTATTTTCCCCAAAGGCACATCAAGGTTGTCTGAAATCATATGGGCTTTGCCTTTTATTAAAGCCTGCTGGATTTCAAAATCGCCGGTAATTTTTTCAATATTGGAAAGAGCAATGTTTTCTCGCAGCGAAAGATTGTAACAACAATAATCCTGAAAAACGACGCATAAAGTATCGCTCAATTGACGCTCTGACAAATCGTTAAGGTTGACTCCGTTAATTTTGATTGTTCCTGCATCCGGCTGATAAAGCCTGCACAACAGTTTGATAACAGTGGACTTTCCCGCGCCGTTTTTGCCTACGATAGACAGTCTTTCAGCATTGCTTGTTTTGAACGAGACGCCTTTTAGAATCTCGTTTTCTGTATTTGGATAGCGAAAATACACATTGTCAAATTCGATTTCATGGATGCCATTTGGGAAAGCCGCTTCGGCGTCGCGCTTCGGATTCTCGGGAAGATTGATAAAAACGGCATAATGCTGTACTTGCAGATAGTGCCGCGTGATATTTGATAAAATGAATGACAGACGTTCGGTAATTTCAAGAATACTCCCCGCCGAACCAACAAGTGAAACAAATAAGCCCAGCGAAACGAGCGAACGGCTTATACCCCATATCATCGAAAATAACAATATACCGATCCAAGTAAAAATAACTGCGCTGTTGACAGCAAAATACTTTTGAGCGCGAATTGTTGTCTTGAGCCTCTCACGCAGAACCTTTTTATTTTTGACTTTCCATAGATTCATAATGTAATTCGCGGCTGAAAACACCCTTAATTCAAGCAATGAATTTTTAGTGGACAGGAGTCCCGCATAATATGAAAGCCACCGTTCATCTTCGGTTTGACTATTAAACATATCATTCATCGTGTTCATCGCCAGAAAATCAAGCCATATCATGAGAGGTATTATGAGAAAGAATATCAGTGGAAGAAACCATGAAATCTGAGCAAAAATAAATATTACCCCAACAATACTTATGAAAGTGGAGAGCGCCGACATGAAATCTTGAAAGGTGTTCAAAATTAAGTCCTGCGGTGAGTTGCCCATCCGTAAAAGCGTGTCCTGAATCTTTGTATCCTCAAAGCAAGCGAACTCAATTCGCCTGTATTTCTCAACAATATGCTGGGTGAACTGTTCGTTTAGCTTGCGTTTCATGTTAATGCTCTGCACATCATTGAGAAAGCCGGTACAGGAAACAAGAAACATGCTCAAGATTAGTAAAACAGACCATAAGATGATAGACGAAAGTTTTGATTCCGAATGAAAGTAAGACACAAACCCGTTTATCAAGTTTTGGGTAAACAACAATGACAGAGGTGTCATAGCCGAAACGAAAATGACCTCAACAAATTTAAGCAATGTCGCAAGTCGCGCATACTTCCACATAGTCTTTATCGCTAATAAAATATGTTTTGCCATTTAATAACGCCTCTCCACATGGGATACGCCATAGGCTGAAAGGCCGCCGCTTGACATGCCGCCGCTTGACATGCCGCCGCCGTTTGATAGGCCACTGCCGCCCACCCGTCGCGGGCGGATGGAAGCGCAAACGTTCCGCCGCCGTGCTCACCGCGCGCGGCGCCATGTCTGACGCCGCGCGCGGGGTCCGCCTTATTCGCAGAGCGCGCCGTCAAATTCGAGTTTTACAACGAGCGGCTCGTCGGTGATCTTCGTCGTCGGGAGACCGCGGAGCCGCAGAAACGCGCGGTCCTCATGGTGGTATCCGGGCGTTTTGCTCACGACCGTCTCAACGGGGCTGCCGTCGTTCAGCAGCGTCGCCTTTACAGGGTTTGCCGTGAAGGGGCGCATTGAAATCGCGTTCGTCGCAAGGTCCTCATACGCGTGGACATAGATCGTGTTTGTATTCACACGGCGCGTCAGGAGTATCCGGTCCTTCATCTCGCCGTGCGTGGCCTGCGTAATCATGCTCGTCGCCGGATAGGTGTCTGGCGTGAACGCCTCGCGCACCTTTGTATACCACCGCCCGATCCTTTGAAGCGAGGCCGTGTCGCGCTCGTCGAGCGTGCCGTCCGCCTTGGGCCCGACGTTCAGCATGTAGTTGCCGCCCATCGCGAGGATTTTGTCGATGCTCTGCATGATATATTTCGGGTTGTAATAGTCCTCGTCGAGCTTGTGCCCCCAGCTCTCGCGCCCCAGCGACTGGACGGCTTCGGTCCTCTGCGTGAACTCCATCCCGTCCGGCACATGCCGCTCCGGCGTCGAATAGTCCCAGTTTTCCGGCCCGCGGTTGTTGATCACGATCGAAGGCTGGAGCTTGCGGATTTGATCGTTGAAGGCCGTGCGGTTGTAGCCCGCGACGTTGATGTCCCAAAAGAGCTGCCCGATCGGCCCGTAGCCCGTGCAAAGCTCCGTCACCTGATTTTCCATGTAGGCAAAGTATTTGTCATAATCCGGCTCGTCGCCCGCGCGCGGCCCCCACATCTCATGATGCCGACCCTGATTCGGATAGTTTTTGTGGTTCCAGTCGGGGATCGAATAGTAAAGACCCATCACAAGGCCCTGACGCGCGGCCGCGTCGGCGAGCATTTTTACAATGTCCTTCCGATAAGGTGTGTTTGTGATCTTAAAGTCGGTGTACTTGCTGTCGAACATGCAAAAGCCGTCGTGATGCTTTGTCGTGATCGTGACAAACTCCATGCCGACGCTCTTTGCGAGCGCGAGCCACGCGTCGGGGTCGTATTTTACCGGATTAAACTCACGCATCAGCGGCTCGTACTCCTTGCGCGGCATCCGGCCCCGCCACTCCATCTGCTCGTGCCACGCCGGGATCGAATAGATTCCCCAGTGAATAAATAGACCGAGACGCTTTTCGTTGAACCAGTCGCGCGCGTCGTGAAACCGAAAACGATTGATCATAGGAACCTCCTTATAGTCACTCCGCTTTTGCCTTCTATTTTCCCCCTATTTCCCCGCAATTGCAATACCGGGTCCACGCCGACCGGGGCCCGCAATCCATGCGGGCCCCGGTCGGCATCCCGAATATCAGATGGTTTTATCGGGCCGCGCGGCCCGATCGTCATGGCCCTCGGCTGTTACTGGCCGCTTGAATCCTTCTTGAGGTCGTAATATTTCTGGTAGAGCGCAATGTACTCGTCCACGCGCAGCTGCTTTAAAGCGGCCAAATGCGCCTGCCATTGCGCGTCGTCAATCCCCTCGACGATCGCGTTCGCCTTAAAGCGCGCCATATAGCTCTCAATATCAGCAAAGAGCAGCGCGATCTCGGTCGCGTCGTCGGTGTCCTGAAGACCCGTCGGGAGGTACTTTACCATATGCGGTTCGAGGAACTCGTCAACGCCCGCGATGCGCATTTCGACCGCCGGTTCTTGCACGCGCAGGGCGTCGAACCGGATCCGAAGGTACGCCGGGGAGTTCCCCGCGACCGTCACGGTGCGCTCAAACTCGTTGTCCCCCATGCCTTCCGGCACGAAATCGGAGGTCTCCTCCCAGCCTTTTCCCGAAGCGTCGGGTTTCCATGTGCCGCCGTCCTTTGGGCCGTAGAACCAGTACATCACCTTCTCAAGGCTCGAGATATTGTTGTCATACCAGCGCACGAGGACCTCGGGGTTCTGCGCTTTTGTCGTAATCGCAAAGCCGGACATTCTGCCGCCGGGCAGTCTGTTTGAAGTCCACAGCTGGTCGCCGTTCGGCCCGGTGAGCGGAGGCAGTACGGCCCAGTCGTCAAGCTCCTCGCGATTGGGGAAGAACGAGGCGATAAAACCATACACGCGGTCGGCGCCCACGGCGTCGCGCTTAGGCCCAAAGGCGTCCGACGTCATCGTAAAGAGCTCCTGTTCAAAGTAGCCCGCCGCATAGAGCGAGTGCATCCACTTTAAACCTTCGTAGTAGCCCGGCTGCTCCGCGGGGAAGATCACCTTGTCGTTCTCGTCGGGATAGGCGTACTGCGGGTTGTCGACGACGCCAAAGGCGCCGAACATCGCGTCAACCGGCTTGCCATCCACCCACGCGTATCCGAGCGGGACCTCGTCCGCCTTGCCGTTTCCGTTCAGATCGCCCTCTTTTTCGAGCTTTAACACTTCTTCAAATTCCGCGGTCGTCTTTGGGACGTCCTTGCCGATCTGCTCAAGCCACGGCTTGTAATAGTAAAAGACATGCGGCGTGAGGACCGAGCGGTCCCAGCGATACGTCGGCAGGGAATAGATCTTCCCGTCCGGCGCGGTGATCCCGGCCATCAGCTCCGGCTGGTCGGCAAACATCTCCTGAATACTCGGGCCATACTGGAAATATCCGCTGATTTCCTGAAACATCGAAATGTTTTTTACAAAATCCGGAATATCGTTGCCCGCGAAAGCGTCCGGCAGATTGCCGGAGGCCAGCGTGATATTGACCTTCTCAATCCAGCCTGTTTGCGGCGTCTCTTGGAATTCGATGTGGACGTTCGTCTCCTTCTCCGTCTCCTGAACGATCCACTTCTCCGCCCATGTGTTGGAGCTCGCGGCGTCTCGCGGCACCATCATCGTGTAGTTCACGGGCTCCTTGACGATCGGCAGCCCTTCAACATACATGTTGCCGACCATCGCCCTTTCGTCCGTCGCGGCAGCCGCGGCGGTCGTCGCATCGGCTGCCGCAGCAGCCGTGGTCGTGGCATCCGCCGCCGCAGCGGCGGTCGTCGTGGCTGCCGCCGCAGCCGTTGTGGCCGCCGCTGCCCCCGCGGCAGTCGTCGCCGCCGCCTCAGTCGTCCTCGTGCCGCCATCCGTCTGGCCGCAGGCGGCCAAAACGCCGATCAGCAGCAGCGCCGCAAGGATCAAACTCACGGCCTTCCCTTTTTTTCTCATGTTCCCCATGTTCCAATCTCCTCCTTTTTTTGTTGTGTTTCCCCGTTCTTTCCTGCCTTTGGTTCTTTCCTGCCTCTGGTTCTTTGACGCTTTTCGTTCTTTCCTGCCTCTGGTTCTTTCTTGCCTTTGGTTCTTTCCTGCTTTTGGTTCTTTCACGCACTCTTTATTATTCCCGTCAACCTTTCAGGCTGCCGATCATAATCCCGTGGACAAAATACTTCTGTAAAAACGGATAGAGAATCAGCACAGGGAGCGACGAGACGATGATGATCCCATACTTCATCGTGTCGGCCACCTGCTTGAGCTCCAACATCGCGTCGTAGTTGAGCGCGTCGGCCGCCCCGGACTGCGCCGAGATCAGCATGTCGCGCAAAAAGAGCTGGAGCGGGTAAAACTGAACGTCGTTGACATAGATCAGGGCGTTGAAAAATGAGTTCCAGTGTCCCACCGCGTATTGCAGGGCGATCACCGAGAGGATCTCCTTGGAGAGCGGCAGCACGATCGAGACAAAGAAGCGCGCGTTCCCGCAGCCGTCGATGCTCGCGGCCTCCAGCAGCTCATAGGGGATTTTGGAAGAAAAAAACGTCCTCGTCACAATCAGGCTGAACGTCGAAAAGCTCCCGAGGATCATCAGCACATACGGTGTGTTGATCAAATGCAGGTTCTGGATCACAAGATAGGTCGGGATCAAGCCGCCGCCAAAGTACATCGTGATGATAAAAATCGTCGTAATGATCTTCCTGCCCGGCAGGTCGCGGCGCGAGAGCGAGTAGCCGCCCATGACCGTCAGCAATAGGCCCAGCGCCGTCCCGCAGACGGTATACAGGATCGTGTTTCTGTACCCGATCCAAATGCGCCAGTCCCGGAAAATGTACTTGTAGCCCACGAGCGTCGTCTCGGAGGGCAGAAACAGCGCCCGCCCGCTGTTGACGGCGTCGGGGGAACTGACAGACGCGATCAGCACAAAGTACAGCGGATAGATGACGACGACCGCGGCGAACACGAGCAAAATGTTAAAGATGATCAGCACCGTCTTGTCAACCGCGGAGCGCCCCTTCAAACTCAAATTCATGTGAACCTCCTTTTTACCACAAACTGGAGCCGGTGACCACATCGGCGACCTTGTTTACGATAACCAAAAGCACGATGTTGACCAAATTGTTGAAAAGGCCGACCGCGGCTGAAAAGCTGTACTGCGCGCCCTGAATACCGGTCTTGTACACATAGGTCGCGATGACCTCAGAGGTCTCGAGGTTGACCGGGTTCTGCAGCAAAAAGACCTTTTCAAAGCCGACGCTCATGACCTGACCGAGGTTCATGATCAAGAGGATCACGACGGTCGGCAGAAGCTCCGCAAAGTCAATGTACCAAATGCGGTGCAGGATATTCGCGCCGTCAACGATCGCGGCCTCGTGCAGCTCGCTGCTGACCCCCGCCAGCACCGCGATGTATATAATGGAACTCCACCCGGTCCCCTGCCAAATGCCGGACCACACATAGATGTGGGGAAAGAGCTTGGGCGTGCCCGTCCACAGAACGGGGTCGACGCCGATCTTCGCGAGCAGCTGGTTAAAGACGCCGCCGCCCTGCATAAAGGTGAGCAGCATCCCGACGATAACGACCGTCGAAATCAAATGCGGCGCGTAGGTCGCGGTCTGCGCGAACTTGCGGAACCGCCGGAACGTCGTATAGTTGAGCACAAAAGCGAGGATAATCGGCATCGGAAATCCGGCGACCAGCGAATAGACGCTCAGCGTCAGCGTGTTCTTGAGCAGCGTCATAAAGTGGTAGGACGAGAGAAAGCGCGTGATGTGCTTGAGCCCGACCCAGTCGCTGCCCCAAATGCCCTTTGACGCCGCAAAGTCGCGGAACGCGATCTGGACGCCATACATCGGGACATAGTTGAAGATGATGACGTAAGCCAGACACGGGATCAGAAACGCATAGAGCACCCAGTTCTTCCGCGCGAGCTTCAACGCCTTTACCGCGCGCGCTCCTCTGGTTTGCACGGTCCCGACCGCGGCCCCTGCCCCGGCTCGAACCACGACCCCTTGGCCGCTCCGTTTGACCGGGCCGCCGCCCCCATCCGGTTGATTGCCGCTATTTCCGCCGCTCATACAGCCCCCTCCTTTTCAGCGATCTTCCTTATATAGTACAGATTTCTCAACACGAGCACTCGTTAGTGCAAATAAGTATACTTATCCGCACTCTTTTTTTGCGCGAAACAGCCACCATATCTTGGACTCTGACTCTCTTTTGCATACCACATACTGCTCTGAACTTCCAATTTTTAACAGTGCAGATAAGTATAGTTATCTGCACTCTT
>JAITSR010000222.1 GCA_031287655.1 Clostridiales bacterium | reverse complement strand
CATTTACTTCCGAAATGCTGTTCTTCCCCAGTACAATGTTGCGCCAGTATTCATCAAGATTCTCCGCGTCGGGGAACAAACCCGCCATTCCGATCACGGCGATTTCCGCAAAGTCCGTGTTTCCCGCTTTATTTGCCGTCTCCGAAGCAGCCGTCTTTTCCGAAGCCGCGGCAAAGGACGAGCCGAGCCCCTCTATCAAACGCAGGCTGCCCGAGATAACGGCCTCATGGAGCTTTTTTATTGTCGTCCGCCTTTTGATCAACGGCGAAACCGCGCCCGCCATAAACAGCCCGTCCTCCCGCTGCTCCTTCGGCGTGAGCGCGACGAGTTTTCCTTCCTTATAACTCGTGCCCTTTGAAGCGATTCGCAAGCGCCCCAAATTCAAATCTTCGAGTTTCATAATGATTTCCGTGGAATCCATACCCTGATCCTTCATCCGCTGTTTTTCGCCGAGGAAGAATTCCGTATAGGGGGAAGGCACGGCCCGGGTTTCCTGACCGCTCCCGGATTGGATCAGGATTGTTTGATCGCTTTTAAAGACCGTCTTTTGAAACTCTTTCGTCACAGCGCCGGTCTCTACGATTTCTTCCGTATTGAGGTACGCCGTCCCCATCAGGATGCCGACGTTCACATCCCTCGCGGTCAAAGGCGCCGCCATGATACGCACAAAAGCCGCGGAGAGAGCGTTATAAATCCCGCCGGCAAAAAACACGCTGAGGGCCTCTGCGCCATCCTGTTCCAACAGGCGCCCGATTTGTCTTTCCCACAGCAGCGTCGAATATAAGGGGCCGACATGCCCCCCGCTTTCACGCCCCTCAAAGATGAAACTCCGGGCGCCTTCTTTTAAGTACATATCCAACAGGCCGGGGGCCGGGACATGCAAAAACACCTTTATTCCGGCCTGTTCAAAAGGCCTCGCCTGAGTTGGGCGCCCTCCCGCGATCAGCACGACGGAGGGCTTCGCCCTCAAAATGCGCTCTGTCTGCTCCGCGAGCACCTGCGGATACGCAAAGCCCAGCATACCGACGCCCCAAGGCTTGCCGTCCATCAGCGCCGCGGTTTTGGTCAGCATTTCCTCGGCGGCATCGCCCACGGTCAAGCTCATCGCAAGAAACGGCAGCGCCCCGCCGTCCGCCACACTTTTTAAGAACTCCGGGACATCGCTGATGCGCGCCATAGGACCTTGGGCGATCGGGTATTCGGTCTGAAGCTGTTCCGCCATTCCGGCCTTGGCCGCGAAGGCATCCCTCGTCAACGCCAGCATAGGGTGAGACGCTGCCGCGCGTGAAAAAGCGCGAACGAGATTTTTGATTCGGCCATAGCCTGATGCGTATCCCGCGGCGAGAATGACGTCCTGACCGACGGGAACGAACTCCGCGTCGCCGGTGTGCCCGACTTTTGCGAGCAGCTGCGCGAGGCTGAGCTCCCCCGTGTCGCGGACGCCGGGGCGTGGCCAATACTGATACCCCTCACAGCGATGAATCTCACCGCCGCCCAATTTGCCAAGGGCCGCCTTTAGCTCTGCAGGCGCGCCGCACTCAGGGAAAAGTGCCAGCTGAGAATCCAAGAGGACGCCCTCCGCGCCCAAGGCCAAGTACGCGGCCGCCGTGTGGACGCCGACGCCGCCCTGCACGCGCACAGCCGCGTCGGATTTTTTGCACAGCTTTACCAATTGTAAGAAGAGCACAAGGGAGGATTCCTCCCCGCAATAACCCACGCCTTCCCTGCCCTTTAGGATCAGCCTTGACTCTCCGTCGTCCAAAGCCTCCGCCGTCTCATCCGCCGACCGCACCTGCCACCAAACCTCCGCCTCCGGACGCCTCATCTCCAGTTTCGCGCTATCGGACGAGCACAGTCTCCAAGGCATGATAATTTTCGTGACCTGCGGGGGCAGGGATATCGACAACAGGGCCGCGTCGTCGATGCAGACTCCAAACCGGCTGACTTTGCCGGACAAGCTCCGCAAAGCGCTCTCCGCCTGTTTCAGATTTCTTCCCAAATGCAGCGCCGGAAAAGCGCCCGCCCGGTCCGCGGCCACGGCCAAGTCGACGTCAGGGCTCTCAAAAGGTGATACAAGCCACAGCTGATCTTTCATACAAAACCTCCAATGTCTTTTTGTGTCCACTTACCGTTTTATGTCCTCTTACCATATTAGCAGGCAAACCTTGCGCCCAATAAACATGTCTGAAAATTCGTACAGAGATACATGCGGCGCTATTCGGGATTTTTGGCGTTTTTTGGGGCGGCCTTCGAGATTTCATTCCGCCGCATAGACCATATGACAGTTTGTAAATCGGCCGCGTTTTTCTGCGTCGCGGCCCAGAAAGCGAAGCGCTGGTACTTCCAGAGCCCCCGCAATCCAAGGAGGAAACCGGCGTATATCAGCAGTATTCTTTCAAAAAGCGTAAGCGGCGGGTTATTTTTCCACGGTCCGTAATTCCAGAACTTCTTTAACTGCTTTTTCATGAATTCTAAATCGCTGACCGACTTGCCGACCCAATGCGCGCCGGATTGAAGCTGCGCCGCGGTCATCAACTGCGGTGTGAATACGCAATTCCATGAATTGTATAAATACGGGCTGACTTCAAAGACGCGCGGCGCCAACCTGTCATAAAGTCTCGTGCCCTTATAGGGGGTCAGTACGCTGATCAGCGCTTGAACGAGGTCGCTGTCGCTGATGAATTCGAGGGTTTTTCGGAATACGGTCACGTCGTCCGTATCGAAACCGAACACAAAATAACCGGTGGGGATAATCCCTTTCTTTGCGATGTTCCGTATCGCCTCGCTGTAGTCCTTGATGTCGTTGACCTTTGGTTTGTTCGCCTCTTTTAGCGTCTCCGGCGATATCGACTCAAAACCGATGCCGAGGCTCCTGCATCCACACTCCGCCATCAAAGTCAGTATCTCGTCGTCCTGAGCGATATTGATCGTGCCCTGAGCGTCCCAATGGATATTCAAGCCACGCATCGCGGTCATCAGCTCTTTTACATATTCGCGGTTCACATATAGATTGTCGTCGACGAAAAAGTAGCTCTTCTTTATCGTATTCCCGATACCCGGCTTGTTGTACTTCTCATATTCACGAATTTCGCGCACGACCTGCTCCACCGGTTTCATTCGATATCTGTGTCCGCTGGAGTGTTTGATGGAACAAAAATCGCAATCATAGGGACAGCCCCTTGTGGCTTGGATCGGATAACTCACATAGGCGTCATGGTTGATAATGTCCACCTTAGGGCTTATCAAAACCTCCACGGGCGGATAATCTTTTGCGTTATAGACCGGTTTTACTTCTCCCCGCGCGAAATCCTCGAGCAGCGCCGGCCATGTATGCTCACCTTCGCCCAGCATGAGCACATCACAATGCGCCGCCACTTCCTCCGACGCCACCGCGGCGTGGATACCGCCGATTACGACGGTTATTCCGCGTTTGCGGAACTCCCCCGCGACCAAATAGGCGCGACTTGACTGTTCAGTCATCGCCGCGATCGCCACAAGATCCGCATCCATGCCAAAATCCACGTCCTCAATATCTTCGTCAATAAAAATAAAACGATGCTCCGCAGGAGTAATGGCCGCTAAGACCATCGCGACGAGTCTTGGACTGTAAGCGTTCGTCCTGCCTTTCAGCGCGGGCAGTATTTCTGATTGCCACGCGGTCCCCAGCGAGGATTTTTCCGCCGAAGGATTGATAAAAACAATCGTACTCAAAAGCAATATCCCCCCTAACTAATTTAGCTTTTATTTCGCCGATTCGGTTCGCCCGGAAAACTGCTGCGCGCCGCCCTGTCAGAGCAGTCTGCCCAACACCGGGATTCTTCGGAAAACATAGTGCGCCAAAGCAAAGCACAGCGGGACGCAAATCACGCAGAGCAGTACAAATTTGACGATCGGCGGCGGCGGCAGAGGCTCGGCCAAGGTCGCAACCGCCATGACGACCGGCAGGTGAAACATGTATACGGCAAAGGCGTCGGCGGACAGCGCGCAAGACATTCGGGTCCCCCGGTTGAATTTTTCCTTGAAAAGCGCAAGCAGGCCGACCGTCATCGAGATCGCGACAAATGACTCCCACAGTGTGTAGGCCGCGCTCTGCCATGTCAGCCCGCCCTGAAAGGCTTCAATCCCGGAGATCCGGACGCCGAATACGTTAAAGGCCTCGGTCCCGCCGCCGAGGATGAACAGCGCGACGCCGCCGCCGCCGCCTAAAAAAAGACCCGCGGCGAGCCAGACCAAACCGTGCCGATAGGTAAGTTTCGCCAGCAAATGACCCTTGCGCGCGAGAATCCCGCCGACAAATAAAAAAATGTAAGACGAGAAGTTCCCGGGCCTTATTCCGAACACGATCCGCGTTGATGAGAACCAAATTCTGATCAGAAACGCGAAAACAGCAATGCAGAGGATCAGCCCGAACTCGCAACGGAGCGTAAACGCCATGCCGGCCGAGTGCGGAGTCGGCTCGATAGACCCTGCCGCGTCGAGACTCTTTACCGAGTCTATGCGCTTTTGGGAAAGCCGACTCTGCGCTATGCCATAGACCAGCGAAAAGACGAGCAGCGCTTCCGCGAACCACATGACGCCCACGCGGTTCAAGAGCAGATTGATCTGAGCCCAAAAGCCGAGCGAGGGGTTATACCAGACGTCGCCGAACAAAAGACCGTTTGTAATCGGCGAGATCAGGAGCATTGTGAGCAGCGCGGGGAGACCCAAACGGAGCAGCCGATCCTTTGCGAACCAGAATACGCCTTTACGCTCATAGCTGCCGACGACAAAGTAACCGGCGATAAAAAACAGTACACCCAAAAAGTAACTCTCCTGAAACATCAAAATAAAACCAAAGGCGTCCGAAGCCGCCCGCCCGAAGCGCTGCACATCCGGCATCAACTCCCAGCCGACACCGGAGTAAATACAGATCAGATGCTCTATGATGAGGTAAGCGATAAGCGTCGTTCGCAAGTTGTCAATATAATACATTCTTTTTTTCATGTAGTTACATTACCACTGTTACAAACTTTCTGTCAAGCCAAAATATTTATGCCGACACAGCGCAGCGCGTTTTCCAACTGCAAAACCGCCGCGCCTTCCATGATCGCCTTTGCGATCCCAGCCGCGGTCCGCGCGCCGAGATCCTCCCATTCCGTACCCTGCGCCCATTTGTTGAAGGCGCCCATCGACTGCCCGCACCATATCTGCATGTCCATTTTTCTGTCCTCCGCGCCGCTGATCGCCCAGCGGGACGCGTTACCGAGGTACCAGCGAAACACGAGCGCTAATTTGTATTTTTCATTCGCCTCGGCCCTTGCGAGCTGCCGGGAGCCGTTTGCCGCAAAATAGTCCTTCACGAGTTCCCAAACCTTGTCATAGCCCAGTTTCAGGATTCTGGACTCCACAGCTTTTTTGTCCTTTTCGGGAACGACTTCCCAAGAGGGGTACCGGCTGTAGATATCATACAGCTTCTGTGCGTTCATCGGGAACATCGTACCCTTTTTGACTACCTGCACCCTTCCGCCGACTTCAAACATGTCCGCGCAGGGCGACATCACGACATCCGACATCTCCGCCTTAGAAAGCACCCCTTTGACATAGGCCGAGGTTCCGGCCTCGACGCAGGCTTGGTTCACAGAACCCGTTACGACATAGTCCGCGCCCATCGCAAAAGCCGCGAGCGCCGACCGGGGCGTGCCGATCCCGCCCGCCGCGCC
>JAITSR010000211.1 GCA_031287655.1 Clostridiales bacterium | reverse complement strand
AGGTGTATCCCCACAATCTGCGTCATCTGTTCGCCCGGCTGTTCTATGAAAAGGACAAGGACATCGTGCGGCTCGCCGACCTGCTCGGCCACTCGGATATAAAGACGACGCGGATTTACACAACCGAGAGCGGCGCGGAGCACCGCCGCCTCGTGGACGCGCTCGGCCTCGTCAGCGCGCCGGACTTAGACAGCGCGTATGTCGTCAACTTAGCTGCCGCCACCGGATAAAGCACGCCAACAGGGGAATTCAGAGGGGAAGGAGGTTAGTTGAAAAGGGCCTGTGAGACTGTGCAAAGCAAGTGCATATGACATTATATCGATTCTGTCATACAGCGGCTGAAAGGCGCGGGAAAGCAGTCGGGGAAGGTATTAATGTTTGCCCGTCAGATAAATAGCCGAGAAATTGTCAGATTGACAGAGAGAAAGCGCGCAGCAGAAAGTAGATCGGGAAAACTCCCAATTTTCCCCGCTTGTTTGTTATGAGCAAAAATGGGTAAATATCTAAATAATATACGTTAATATCATTGACATATGAAACAGATGAGTGTTAAAATCACTTTAACAAGCGCGCATATGACAGAATCGATATAATGTCATATGCGCGTGTTTTGCATAGTCGCGCAGGCCCCTTCTCAACTTGCCTCCTTCCGCTCTATATTCCCACGTTAGCGCGCTTTAACCGGTGGCGGCGGCCAAGTCGCCATACGCGCCGCATGAGCCTTGCGCGCTGACGAGGCCGAGCGCGTCGACGAGACGGCGGTGCTCCGCGCCGCTCTCGATCGTATAAATCCGCGTCGTTTTTATGTCCGAGTGGCCGAGCAGATCGGCGAGCCGGACGATATCCTTGTCCTTTTCGTAGAATAGCCGGGCGAACAGATGGCGCAAGTTGTGGGGGAACACTTTTTTAGAGGATACGCCTGCCGCCGCGCACAACTTTTTCATGTCGGCCCAGACGTTTTTGCGGTCGACCGGCTTCCCACCTTTGGTGACGAAAACGCTTCCCGAGACGATCACGCGCTCTTTTGCGTAGCTCAAAAGCATAGGCGCAAGCGCCTTTGGGAGAAATACCGTGCGCGTCTTGCCTTTGTTTGTGATGATGGCCTGTCCCGCGCGCGCCGCCGCGACGGTGATAAACCGCAGCTCGCCGACGCGGAGCCCCATCGCGCAAATCGTCTGTAAAATGAGGTCGAGCCGCGTCTTCCCCGCCCGCCGCGCCGCCTCGAGAAGGCGCTCATATTCGTCTCGGGTCAGCTCCTTTTCGATCGGACGGAACAAATGACGCTGGATTTTCAACGGCTTTACGCCAATGCCCCAGTCCATGAACGCAAAGAAACCGTTCAGCGCGGCGAGCACGGCGTTGACACTTGCCGGGGCAAGGCGGCCCCGCAGATATTCCTTATACGCGATCGCGCGGTCTTTTGTGACTGCCGCGCGGTCCCGTGCGGCGGTCTCGCAGTCCTGTGCGGCCGCCTCCCCCGCGGTTACGTCCGCGCCCGCCGTGCCGTCCATACACGTATCATCGCCCGCGCCGCCAAGCCAGACCGCGAACGCCCGGACGTCGCGCCTGTATTTTTCAACCGTCGCCGCCGCGCGTTCCTCGCGCGTGAGTTGGAGGGCAAACATATCTATGTCCTTCTCTGTGAGATAAAACCGGTCCCCGTTTTTGGTTTTTATGGCCATGACGATTCTCCCCGCGTAACACTGAATTTGACGTGCGGGAAGATCGTATCACCGCGCAAAGCTCACGCGATGTCAATTTTATGTCGACTTTTTATCGACCATAGTTTTCATGACGGAGCGCCTTTTGTCAGTTTCTCAATTGCCGAAGCCGACCAGTAACGGTTAGCTCGAATCTGTGTTCTGATCGAGTTCATAGACCTTCCGCCCGTCCGTGTATTCGAGATACGGTCGATTCTGCTCATCGTCAAACAATGCTATCGGCGCGCCGTTTTCAAAAACATTATTCAGTTTCGACTTAACGACACCACACATAAGAACATCTTGCGGGTCGTTATCGAGTTCGAGCGCGAATGGAATCGACCTGCTATGCGCGACGCGGGTCAGGAAAATATTGATACCCATACTCAGATTCATTCCCAGTGCGTTGAACACCGCTTCTGCGTTCCTCTTAGTCGTATCGTCCACGCGAATACTTAATCTCGTTTCGGTCATACAGAACACCTCCGGTTCAATTTGTGACTATAGTACACCCGATGGCTAAACGTAAACCGGCGTCCGACACCCCGGCGCGCGCCTATAGCGGCTTTTGCCGCTCGCGCGCCTCGGACGGCAGCGGTCGACTATTGTTCATATCCGACCATTTGCACGGTACGGGGTTTGGCTCGTCCTCGACCGCAATCGCCCTAAGCGCGGCCTCAAACCTCGCACACTCGTCAGAGGCGATTGCGTCATAGATTTCGGGCGGCTCGCAAAGACCCGCGCGGTCATAGGCGACCGCCGCCACGCCGTAGAACGCCACTCTTATAGAGTGCGTGGCGACATGGCAAGTCAGCGCGGCGTTCGCGATTGCTCTCGCGGCGGCCTCAGCGGCAGGGTACGCCGTCCGGTCTTTTGCGGCAAGGTGGCTGTCCCAAGCCGCGTCGCGCACGGTTTGACACTTCACCTCTTTGCTGAGCCACCGCCGCGCCATTTCAAGCGCAATCCGCGGCCGCGTGTCGTCCGGCGCGTATTTTTCCCAGATCGGCAGATAATACCGCCCGGCGTAGTCCACGCACCAACTGATGATCGTCGGCTTCGACTGCGTTTCGATAAGCCGTGTCAGACTTACGATATAAGGCGCGTCAGAATAGCAGAGCGTTTTGCGGAGTTTCATCACGGACGTGTCCGCCAAAATCATTGCGAGATACCCTCCCGCACGGCCTTATAGTCGTACCCGTCGGCAAAGCAGATTTTCCCTTTCAAATCCGATATATTTTTGCGGGCATGGCGTTCCACAAACTCTGCTATTGCCCGCTCTGTGACTTCTTTTTTCGTTTTCAGCCCGGAAACGACAATCGCTTTATTGATCAGTTCATCATCAATCACCACGTTAGTTCGCATCGCATACACCTCCTTATGCACATTGTAATGCGCGGCGGCGATACAGTCAACCGGGAAATAATCGGAAAATAATCGCAGCGACGCCGGACGCGGCGGCGGCGGACGCGGC
>JAITSR010000081.1 GCA_031287655.1 Clostridiales bacterium | reverse complement strand
GCCATAGCGGCTTCCATAGCGTCCCTCCCGCCATAGCGTAAATTTTTCACGGTCGGCGACTTCAATGTAACACGGGGTCATATGCAATCGCAACACATAAAAATCACTTTCCCGCACATAATTTTCACAATCGGACTTATTTTCGCTTTATCGGATAATTCTCACAATACCGGTCAATTCTCAAAAAAGCGGATTGCAAAGACTCCGCGCGCGGCGTTCGCCGCATATGGGCACACGCGGCGCCGCACTCGCCGCCGCACGCAAAAAAAGCCGCCGGTACCCGGCGGCGGAAGCGTCCTCTTATGACCCTACTCTATTGCAGATATTTGACCATTACTTTCTGCATCACCCGGTTTGCCTTCGCTTTTATACATCGTCGGGCTTACGCCCGTATACCGGGTAAAAGCGGAGCGGAAGGCTCTGTCGCTGGCGTATCCGGTGCGATCCGCTATTTCAGCGACGCTCAAACCGCCTTGCGCAATGAGCCTTTTGGCCTCATCGATACGGCACTTGGTCAAATACACGAGAAATGTCTTGCCCGCGCTCAGTTTCATCAGGCTGTTGACCGTATTGATGCTGATGCCGAACTGATCGCTCACCATCACAAGGGACATTTTCGCGTCCGCAAAATGCTCACGGGTAAATTGTATGATCCTGTCCGCAAGCAGAGACGGCATCTGATCCGGTCCCGCCTCTTTCTCCTGTTTCTTTATCTTGCATATCTGGCTGCACATTCGCTCTATACATGCCCAGTTGTTCGCAAGGCTGTCGCTGCGGGCTATGACGCTTAACAACTGATACGGCTCGCTGCCGGATATATGGCTCTCATACATATACCGTAACAGAATGTCCGATATATGGTTTATCAATAAGGAGATGCTCTCCGGATGGATTGTCCCGGCATCCAGCAGCCGCTCGTTTTCCTCGCTTAAATTCTCCAAAATCTGAACGGCCGATTCTTCTTCCCCGGAGGAAAGCGCTTGAACAAATCGTGTTTCCAATTCCATCGGGCAATAATAATGGTTGGTGTCGTCCATATGAACGCTGTGAAAATATCGCTCCCGGTTTCTCGCGCAGTTCCATGACGCCCGAAGCCCCGTGACGCCCTTGTCGATTATGCCGGAGACGATACTGCCGTTGATGTATTGCGTGCTCAGATTCATTTGCAATTCTTCCAAAATGACTCCGCAGCCGGAAATCGCGGCGTTTTTATCCGCAAAAGCCGCGATCAGCAAGTATTCCCCTTTTGTCACCCGGACACAATACATTTCCGTGTTGATTTTTGCCGCCGAAGCCAGAAAATCGCTCGTAAGCGTG
Organism: Clostridiales bacterium; assembly: GCA_031287655.1. GTDB lineage: Bacteria > Bacillota > Clostridia > WRLR01 > WRLR01 > JAITSR01. Next base: position 6,592 of record JAITSR010000081.1, on the reverse strand, counting down.
TGCGAAGACGTGACGATATAAGTCTGAAAATATGTGTTCTTTTGCAGGTTGACGCCTACCTTTCGCAGCTCGGAAAGGTACTCGTCCGTTTCCTCATAATTGGATAACAACTCCAGCAATAAATCGCTTCGCCGGACCTCTGTTTCGGAAATATCGACCGAATCCAAAAAATGGCTGATGATTTCATAGTCGTCCTGATGGTTGGAAGTGGGTTGGGCGGATGATAAAATACGATTTCTCAAATTGAATATAGGGCGGTAGGTAAAGACTGACGCCACAAAAGAGATGGCCAACCCAAGAAAAAACACCCAAAAACACTGTATCAACAACAATCTCAAGCCTTCGGCATATTCACTCCCGCCCGGTTTCTGTGCGGTTTCAAACTCAAATATCCAGCCAAAGTCAGTGGTGGCGGTGCGGGTAATAATAGAGGAAGGAATATTCTGTCCGGACGCGCTTACAGCCGCAATTTCGCTGCCATCGAAACGCAGAATCCGAAATCCGACTATATTCTCTGTAAGCGCAGGCCCGTACTGGCTGATAAAGCTATTCACATTCAGTAAAACCAACGAGTAGACACGAGGCACACTGGTTCTTTCCAGCGGGTAACACAAGGCCAGCAGCGCTTCCGCGTTTTTTCCCAAATATACGTCCCGTATTTCGGCGGGGTAATTCACTGTTTTCTGAATTTGTGTTTGCAATCCCTCTATTTCACCCGCGGGTATCCCGATCATCCTAAGCCCCATATCGATATCCGTCCATGAATTTCTGGTGATAAATACTTGCTTATAAGGATATACCAGAGAGATGCTTTTTACGGGGAGATTGGCGCCGACAAACAGGTTAAATTCCTTGGCAAGCTCCATTTTACGGTTTTGAGATAAATAGTCACTTCCTATGCCCGGATAATCGACCCGCAGCTTGATTGCCCAAGGCAAGTCTCCGATTTGCGTCACAAGTATTTTAAGACTTGCCAAATATTCGTTCATTCGGGCGACAGACGCCGAGATATTTTTTTCATTCGCGTTGTTCGTGTTTACAATCGCTTGATTGCGCACGTTTCGCAGATTCACAAAATAACCGGTAAACACAATGGCACATGAAAGAAAAAGGTAGGAAAAAGCGGTCATCCAAAAGGTCTTGTTTTTCCAATACTTTGTTTTCATACCGATTTTCACCTCCACGCGGCCGGTCGCCTTAAAGCAAACGGCCGGAGTCGGACAGGGCTTCGATCAGCACCGGGATCGTGCGCGCGCCGTGAAAGAACGTCGAAAAATCGCGATACCAGCTCATGTTGCATTGATTGCAGGCCGGGATCATCAGCGCGGACTCGTCCATCGTCAGGATGTTCCCGAGCACCTGCGGCAGCTGCATACACGGACGCACGTCGAAGAACCAGTCGACGAACAGCACGCGCGCGCCGCCAAAGCAGGGGTACTTGGCGCTCGCGGGGTCCTTCAGGTAGTCGATGATGTTTTGCATGGAGATCGCGGAGTTGATGATCGGGTATTTTTTGGATTTCTTTAGCGCGATCGCCGATTCGAGCGCAAAGATCACATTTTCGCGCGAAAGGCTGACGCCCTCACCGCCGAGCGCGTAGACGACCGACTTCGAGAATGTCGGGTAGTTCAGCGAGATCACGTCAAAGCCCATGCCGACCGCGCGCGCGCAGACCTCGTCGAGCCTGTCGTAGTTGTCGTTCCAGATCAGCACGGAGGCCATCGTCTTTAAGCCGGTCGTCTGGATTTGCCGCATTGCGGTTTCCATTTCGCCCATGATGTTTTTGATCTGGCGGGATTCCGCCATCGTCACGGGGTCGCCCGAGTCGAACGAGACGCTGACGAGGTCGCAGCCCGCGGCCTCAAGGCGCGGGATCATGTCGTTGCGCGTCAGAAGCTGCGGGGCCGCGACGAGGACCGCGTTGTTCATGCTGTGGCGCGTCGCGCGCTCGACAAACTCGATGATGTTCGGGTGCATCAGCGGCTCGCCGCCGGTCAGCGTCAAATGTGACACGCCGAACTCCGCGAGCCGGTCGATCGCACAGAGCGCCTTTTCACGGTCGACGAACACCTTTGGGCTCTGCTTCCAGATGTCGCAGAACGAGCATTTTGCGATACAGGAATTTGTGATCGCAAACTCCGTGCAGCGCAGCTTGCCGTTCAGATAGTTTTTTAAGATACGCCTTACTTTATCCTTCACCATACCGTCCCTTATTCCTTTTGCGGCTTGATCTGCGAAAGAGAGACGCGAAGCGCTTCCAAACGCCCCGCCGCACCGCTGATCGCGGCCTCGACGGCCTCTTTTGCGGGCCCGCCGACGCCGTTTCGCGCCGCGAGACAGGCCTCGAGCGAGATCGCGTCGTACACGTCCTCGCCGACGACGCCGGAGAACTCACGCAGCGCCGCGAGCGACAGGTCCTCGATCGCAAGGCCCTCGCCGATGCAGTGGAGTACGAGCCGCCCTGTGACCTCATGCGCGTCGCGGAACGGCAAACCTTTTTTTACAAGATAGTCCGCAAAGTCCGTCGCGTTCGCAAAGCCCTTCTGCGCCGCGAGGTACATCGCCTCTTTGTGAATCTTCATCGTCGCGAGCATTTGCGTGTAGACCGGAAGACAGAGCCGCACGGTATCAACGGCGTCGAACACGGCCTCCTTGTCCTCCTGCAAATCCTTGTTGTACGCGAGCGGCAGACCCTTCATCACGGTCAGCAGCGCGAAAAGGTCCCCAAAGACCCTGCCGGACTTGCCCCGGATCAGCTCGGCGACGTCGGGGTTCTTTTTTTGCGGCATAATACTGCTGCCCGTGCTGTAGGCGTCGTCCATCTCGATGAAACCAAATTCGAGCGTCGACCACAGCACGAGCTCCTCGGCGCTGCGGCTCAGGTGAACCATCAAAATCGAGAGACAGGAGAGCAGCTCCAACACAAAATCCCGGTCGGAGACGGCGTCGAGGCTGTTTTGCGAGACGGCGGGAAAGCCGAGCGCGTCCGCGACGAACTGCCGGTCGACGGGGTATGTGACGCCCGCCAGCGCGCCGGCGCCGAGCGGCATGACATCCGTCCGGCCGCGGCAATCTAAGAGCCGGTCGGCGTCGCGCAGATACATTTCGACATAGGCCATCAGGTGGTGGGCGAGCGTGATCGGCTGCGCGCGCTGGAGGTGCGTATAGCCGGGCATAATGGTGGCCGTGTGGCCGGCGGCGAGTCTGAGCAGCGTGGAGACGAGCTCCGCGAGTTGGCCGGTGATTTCGGCGATCTCATCCTTCAGATACATACGCAGATCGAGCGCGACCTGATCGTTGCGGCTGCGCGCCGTGTGGAGCCGCTTTCCGGCGTCCGCGGCGGATGTATCGGCGGCTGCCGCGGACGCCGTAGTCCCCGCCGCGATCCGCTCGGTCAGCAGTTTTTCGATGTTCATGTGGATGTCCTCGGCGTCGACCGAAAACTCCGCCTTGCCGTCCTCGATGTCCGCGAGCAGCGCCTTTAACGCGGTCACAATCGCGGCCGCGTCATTCGCGGGGATAATACCCTGCCTGCCGAGCATGGAGGCGTGCGCGACGCTGCCCGCGATGTCCTGCCGGTAAAGCCGCGCGTCAAAGCGGATCGAGGATTGAAAGTCGTTCGCGCGCGCGTCGGTCGCGGACGAAAAGCGCCCGCCCCACAGTTTCTCACTCATGCCGCGCCTTCATCAGGGCCTCCACCTTCAGCGGCAGGCCGAACAGGTTGATAAAGCCCTCAGCGTCCTTCTGGTTGTAAACCTCGTCGCGGCCAAACGTCGAGAGCGCCTCGCTGTACAGCGAATAGTCCGAGCTCGCGCCCGCCGGGTAGGCGCAGCCCTTATAGAGCTTCATGCGGACCTTGCCCGTCACATGCTCCTGCGTGCTGTCGACGAACGTCGAGATTGCGCGGCGCAGCGGCGTGTACCACTGGCCGAAGTAGACGAGCTCGGCGAACTTCTGCGCGACGAGGTCCTTGTAATGCAGCGTTTCGCGGTCGAGGCACAGGTATTCGAGCTCCCGGTGCGCCGCGTAGAGCACCGTGCCCGCGGGGGTTTCATAGACGCCGCGCGACTTCATGCCGACGAGCCGGTTCTCGACCATATCCAAAATGCCGACGCCGTGCGCGCCCGCGATTTGGTTCAGCTCAGTCAGCAGCGCGACGGGACCCGGCGCGGCGCCGTTCAGCTTGACGGGTATGCCCCGCTCAAACTCCAATTCGACATAAGCCGGTTTATCCGGCGCTTTTTCGGGCGGCGTGATCAGCTTTAACAGCTTTTCATAGTCCGGCTCGTTTGCGGGGTCCTCGAGGTCGAGCCCCTCGTGGCTCAAATGCCAGATGTTCCGGTCCATGCTGTAGCTGTCCTTCCGGCTGGACTGCAGCGGGATATTGCGCTTTTGCGCGTAGTCGATCGCGTCCTCGCGGGAACGGATGTCCCAGAGCCGCCACGGCGCGATGATTTTCAGCTCCGGGGCGAGCGCCTTGACGGTCAACTCAAAGCGCACCTGATCGTTCCCCTTGCCGGTCGCCCCGTGCGCGATCGCGACCGCACCTTCCTTTTTCGCGATCTCGACGAGCCTTTTTGCGATGATCGGGCGGGCAAACGACGTGCCGAGCAGATACTGCCCCTCGTATTTCGCGCCGGATTTCAGCGTCGGGAAGATGAAATCCGTCACAAATTCCTCTTTCAGATCCTCGATATAGATTTTGCTCGCGCCGGTTTTGATCGCTTTTTCGCGGAGCGGCTCGAGTTCCTCGCCCTGCCCGACGTCCGCGGCCATCGCGATGACCTCGTAGTCGTAATTCTCCTTGAGCCACGGGATGATTACGGATGTGTCGAGTCCGCCGGAATACGCGAGCACGATCTTTTCTTGCTTCGCCTGATTCGCCATTTTGGGACCGGTCCTTTCTCGGAACTTTTTTGTGGAGTTGTTTTATGGTATTATAGTATAGAAGAAATGGAAAATCAACTGATCCGCGGAGGCTCTTTGATTATTCTAGGGATCGACCCGGGTTTTGCGATCGTGGGTTACGGCGTGCTCCGGCACGAGGACAACAGGTTCACGACGTTGGACTACGGCAGTATTAACACGGACGCGGGGACGCCTTTTGAACGGCGGCTGCTCACAATCCACGAGGCGCTTTCGCGGGTGATGGATCGCTACGCGCCGCAGAGCGTCGCGGTCGAGCAGCTGTATTTTAACAAAAACGTCAAAACGGCTCTCGCGGTCGCGCAGGGCAGGGGCGCAATCCTTCTGACGGCGGCGCGGCGCGGTCTCCGAATCGCGGAATATACGCCGCTGCAAGTAAAGATTGCCGTGACGGGCTATGGGCGCGCCGACAAGGCGCAGATTCAGCAGATGGTAAAGACGATCCTGAACTTACAAAGCGAACCCAAGCCGGACGACGTCGCGGACGCGCTCGCGGTCGCGATCTGCCACGCGCACACCGACGGCATCGCCCGTTACGGCGGGAGCGGCGGCGCGGACCCGGCGCGGACGAGGTCCGGCATATCCGGCGGTAGGCAGGCGATGACCGCCGGATATGCGGCGGCGGTCGCGCGGGCGACGGCCGGGACCGCCGCCCTTGTGCCGAATAGACACTGACGAAACTCTCCCATGACCATTAAGGCATGGTCATAGGTTATTGTTGGTAACAGGTCAGACGTTGCGGAGCAACGTCGCTCGAATAAACGCGGCGCTGCTGTGCCGCGCGCCGGAAGTCCGGCGTATCCAGCGGTGGAACTGAGCGCCGCCGGGAGGCGGATGAAGCGAAGTGGAAATAGTGTGAACAACGAGCCGTGGAAGTGAGCGAGAGCGAACGACGGGGCCTTGACCCGGCCACGGTGACGATTGTGAACACGTCAGCCGCTGACTAGTTACTATTGTTAAACAGTTCTTATGTTTGGAGGACGATTCATGTACGCATATATTCGGGGAAGGCTCGACGGAAAACAGAGCGATTGCGTGGTGGTGGAGGCGGCGGGTGTCGGATACCGCGTTTACACGTCGATGTCCACGCTCTCGCGGCTGCCCGCCGCGGACACGGAGATCAAGCTGTACACGCACTTCTCTGTGCGCGAGGACGCGCATATTTTATACGGCTTTCTTACAAAAGAAGAACTCGGCATGTTCGAGATTTTGCTGACGGTCTCCGGCGTCGGGCCAAAAGCCGCGCTCGCGATGCTCTCGGCGGTCTCGCCGTCCCAGTTCGGCCTTGCGGTGCTGACGGAGGACGTAAAGCTCCTGACGCGCGCGCAGGGCGTCGGGTCCAAGCTCGCGCAAAAGATCGTCTTTGAGCTGCGGGATAAACTCGCAAAGGATCAGGCGGCGGGCGGCTCCGGCGGCGCGTTTGCGGGGTTTGGCGCGGGGGCGGCAGCCGACGCGGGGGCGGCGGGCGAACTTGCGGAGCGGGGCAAGTTCGCCGAAGCGGTCGGCGCGCTCCTGATCCTTGGCTACTCCGCGTCCGAGGCGAATCACGCGGTCGAAGCGATCTATTCGGACGAGCTCGAAATAGAGGAAATCATACGGCGCGCGCTGCGCGGCCACTAAAAAACACGGGCGCCGCGAAACCGGGCCGTCACAAGGCGTCCGAGTT
>JAITSR010000022.1 GCA_031287655.1 Clostridiales bacterium | reverse complement strand
CGCGCGGGTACGAGCAGCTATACGGACACGGGCGCGGCCCCGAACATACTCTACCGCTACCGTCTGCGGGCGAGGTACGGGCAGGCGGTCTTTTCGGAATACGTCGAGGGGCAGGTGCGCTCCGCGATCGAAACGCCGCAGATCACGGCCTTTTACGCGATCTCACAGTCGAGCGTCTACCTCGCGTGGACCCCGACGTCCGAGGCCTCGCGCTATCAGCTCGAGCGCAAGCAAAAAGGCGACCTGAGTTTTTCGGTCGTGACAGCGACGCTCTATGACCGCGCGGATTTTACGGATTCAGGCGTGATCCCGGGCGGGCGCTACGCGTACCGCGTCAAGGCGATCAGCTCAAACCGCGCGGAGTCGCTCTACTCGGACGAGGTCGAGGTGACCGTGGTCTATATTGACATTTCCTACTCGTTGACCGCGACCGCCGTCGGGAACTACCGGGTCGAGCTCTCGTGGTCCGACCTTGGCGACCTCGAATCCACCTATGAAATTTGGCGCAGCGATCAGCAGTTTCCGGGCTGGAAGCTGCTCGACACGCTGCCGCGCAATTCGACATGGTACGCGGACGAGCGCGTCGGGCCGGGCGAGACCTACACATATCGCGTGCGGGCGCGCAGCGCGGAATATGACGGAAATTCCCGGCCCTCGCTCGAAGCCGCCGCGACGACGCTGTTCCTTGATGCCCCGACCGGCCTTGTTCAGACAAAATTCAGCAATACGGCGATCAACCTCGTCTGGATCGACAACTCGACGGGCGAGAGCCGCTTTGTGATAGAGCGCCGCAACGGCCCCGCGGGGCAGTGGTCGCAGGTGACGTATGTCGCCGCGAATATGACGGAAAAGGCGAATCTGCCGGTCACGGCCGCATCCGCGTGGTATTTTCGGGTCGGCGCGTATTCGCCGGAGTACCGGTCGATCGCGTACAGCGAGCCGATTGCGGCGGACAACGGCTTTGAGACGCGCATCCGGGGCGGCGGTTACGGCGGCGACGGGACGATCGCGGCCGAAACGACCGCGGAGGGCGGGACCGCCGCGCCGGGCGGCGGCATCGCTCAAAACGGTTCCGGCGGCGCGGCGCGGGACGAGGTAAGGCTCGACGCCGACGCGCTCGACACGCTCAAGCGGCACAGGATTGTGTCCGTCGTAAACGGTGTCGTTTCGGACGGCGGCGCGCCGGTCTCGCGCGGGGAGTTCGTCGCGATGCTCGTGCGCGCGCTCAAATCGGACGCGCGGCCGATCGGCTCTTTTGACGACGTGCGGCAGGGGCATCCCTATTACGACGAGATCATGATGGCGGCGCGGATGGGCTTTGCGCGCGCGGAGTTCGGGAATCTGTTTTATCCGGACCGCGCGGCCACGCGCGAGGAACTCGCGCTCTTTGTCTATGACAGCCTTGTCGTGAACGGGACGCCGCTGCCGGTGTACGGGGCCGCGGCCCTGCGCCCGTTCCCCGACGCGGGGGAGGCGCCGCCCGCGTCGCTCGCGCAGGTGCGGGCGGTATTCGGAGAGCGGCTGATGATCGGGATCGGCACATCGGGCAAAGCGCTCCTCGGCCTGTCGCAGGGCGCGACGCGTGAAGAAGCGGCGCTCGTCGTATACCGTTACATGCTATGGCTGGACGACAATGGATAATCATCGGGAGGCGGGTCGGATTGTTTGAGAAAAAAGGGAAGGGTAATCTATACAAAGGAATACGGAGCGGCGGCGAGCCACGGCGGAGCGGCGGAGCTCCGCGCCGCCGTGGCTTCGCGCTGCTGCTGGCGGCGAGCCTCCTGATCGGGGCGCTTTCGCACGCGGGTCTTTTTTTGTCGCCCGCCGCCGTTTGGGCCGCGCCGCTCACTAGCCCCGTCAAGAACTTTATCGACCGGCGCGGCAACGACGCCGTGAGCCTGCGCGTCGACTGGCAGAGCGCGTCGCTCTACGGCGTCAAGGCCGCGCGCGCCGTCTGGGTTGAGAGCGGCGCGGGCGGTCTGCCCGTGCAAAAGGCCGGCCCGGTCTACAACGACCCGATCCTCGACACGGACGGCAACCCGACCGGCGATTTTCGCGAGATCACGCAGATCGTGATCTCGGTGCCGGACAACGGCTTCCAATACGACATTCTATATCAGATTCGGATCGACTTTTACGACATCGCGGCGCCGGACCCCCTCGTCGACGCGCCGCGCCCGGAGTTTGGCGAAACGGTCTTTCTGCGCGGGATCACGGTCGGCGCGCGCGACATCGCGAGCCGCGACTATCGCAGCGAAAAGCCGGGCGAGCGCGAGGCGGGTCACAAGCCCGCGGTCGAGGTGACGTGGCGGATGCCGCGCGTCTATGTGAACGCCCCCGCGGACGGCGGCCCCTATGCCGCGAACGCCGCGTCCGGCGCTTTTTTGCGCGTGTTCGCCGAGGACCCGGCAACGCCGGCGGGCGCGGGCTATGCGGCGGCGCTCGCGGCGGTTCGGAAGCTGAACCCCTCCGTTACGGAATTTTTGCTCGTGCTCGGACTCGAGAACTTTATCGTACAGACGAACACCTTTGTGCCGCTGCAGGAGATTTGGCTCGAGCCGGACGCGTCCGCGCCGAATTTCCTCGCGGCGGAGGTCGACTTTCGCGGCGGCGAGACGTACCGCGCGGCGGTGGACAAGGTCTCCGGGGGCGGCGGCTCGGGCGCGGCCCCGGACGACTGGTATCGTATCTATCTCTCGGGCAGGCTGAACTCAAACGTGGCGCTGCCGGACGACGCCGTCTTTTACGACCCGGCGCAGAACACGCGCTTTTTGCCGTCCGAGATACCCACGGCAAAGCTGCCCTCGGTCTTGCGCCACAAGGACCTCTACCCCGGCGCAACATACCGCTTCCACGCGGAGCTGCACTACCGATCGGCAGGCGGCGCGGACGAGCGCGAGATTGTCGGCAGCGGCTTTGAGGTCGTCGGCGAGCGGCTCCAGCGTGATATCGACACGGCCCTGCGGATCATCGTCTCAAAGATTTCGGATGAATATGT
>JAITSR010000004.1 GCA_031287655.1 Clostridiales bacterium | reverse complement strand
GACCGGCGTGTCGTGCCGGATCATACGGCAGTTGCCCTCGCCGGGCTCCAGCAGGTTGCCCTCGCTGCCGAACTGAATGTCGGAGGACGTCACGACCTGTTCGCGGATCGCGTCGATCGGCGGGTTCGTGACCTGCGCAAAGAGCTGTTTGAAGTAGTTGTACAAAAGCTGCGGGCGGTTTGAGAGCACGGCGAGCGGCGTGTCGATCCCCATCGACGAGATCGGGTCGTCGACGGTCGACGCGATCTGCCGGAGCGTCATGTTGACGTCCTCCCATGTGTAACCGAACACCTTCTGTTCCTCGAGCAGCGAGAGGTTGTCCGCGTCGTCGTTCTCCTTGTTCGCCATCAGGAGCTCCAGACCGACAAAGTCCTTCAACAGCGCCTGCTCATACGGTTCCTCCGAGTTGCGCTGCTTTTTTTTGCGGATGATGTCGCGCCATGTCTCGCCGGGATGCGCGCTGTCCGGCAGGTCGTTTAAGCGGGTCAGGTTTTTTGCGAGCCATTCGCCGTAAGGTTTTTTTGACGCGGCGTTCGCCTTTAGCTCGTCGTCCTCGATGATCCGGCCCTCGCGCGTGTCGATCAGCAGCATACGCCCCGGGCGCAGGCGGTCTTTTTTTATGACGTTCTCAGGCGGCACGGCCAGCACTCCGACCTCGCTTGCGAGGATCAGGACGTTGTCGCGCGTCACATAGTAGCGGGCGGGGCGCAGGCCGTTGCGGTCGAGCGTCGCGCCCGCGACCTTGCCGTCCGTAAAAGCGATCGCGGCGGGGCCGTCCCACGGCTCCGAAAGGCAGCTCGTGTATTCGTAAAAAGCGCGCTTTTTGGGGTCCATCGAGTCGGCGTTCTCCCAAGGCTCGGGGATCGCGAGCATCATCGCCTCGGGCATGCTGTAGCCCGCGTGGATCAGGAGGTTCACAAAGTCGTCGAGCATCGCGGAATCGCTGCCGTCCTCGTTGATCACGGGCAGGACCTTCTTTAGGTCCGGACCGAATTTGTCGGATTTTAGCATCGCCTCGCGCGCCCGGACCCAGTTGACATTGCCGCGGATCGTGTTGATCTCGCCGTTGTGGACGAGGTGGTGGATCGGATGCGCGCGTTCCCAGCTCGGGAACGTGTTTGTGGAAAAGCGCGAGTGGACGAGCACGATCGCGGACGCGAGACGGGAGTCGCGCAGATCGAGGTAAAACGCGGCGAGCTGGTCCGGCAGAAGCATACCTTTATATACGATCGTCCGGCACGAGATGCTCGAAAGGTAAAAATACAGGTCGGGGTCGGAGGATGCGTAGCGCAGCTCCGCTTGGGCGACCTTTGATATAATGTAGAGAGCGCGCTCAAAATCCTCCTCGGAGGATGTTTCGGGCTTTGCGATAAACACTTGGCGGATGCCGGGGCGCACTTCTTTTGCCATACGGCCGACGCAGTCCGGGTAGACGGGCACGGCGCGCGTTCCGAGCACCGAGAGCCCCTCGCGCTCGACGATCGCGCAGAAAGAAGAGACCGTTTTGTCGCAGCGATCGGCGTCGGGCGAAGCGAACATCATCGCGACGCCGTAGCCCCCCTCGCCGGGGAGCCGGATACCGTCGCTCGCCGCGACGCGGACCATAAAGTCATGCGGGATTTGCAGAAGGATGCCCGCGCCGTCGCCGCTCTCCGGCTCGTCGCCGATACCGCCCCTGTGCGCGAGCCGCCGCAAAACGTCGATCGCGTCCTGTACGAGCTTGTGGGATTTTTCGCCGTTTATATTCACGAGCAGCCCGATGCCGCACGCGTCGTGTTCAAATTTTGGGTCGTACATCCCCTGTTTTGCCGGAAAACCTTGCTGTTTCATCTGCCGCGCCCCCTTGTAGACCATTGTTATGAACAATAGAAGAATTATACCGTCGGCGCGCTTTATTTGTCAATCCGCGTTTTCAGGCGTTTTCAGGCTTTTCGGCCCCGAACAGCCCCTCCGCGCGCTCCGCGATCTGCCGCAGCGTTTTTTCGGGGAGCTTTTTGAGCGGTCTGATTTGAATTTTGCCGCCGTCCATGCGCCATCTGGCCGCGACGCGCCCGTCGACCAACACCAGCGGGTGGAAGATGCCCGTGAGCGTCCGCACCTCGGGCAGCAGCTCCGCGTCCAGAATACGGGAGCGGTCCCTGTAGCCCATCATCATTTGATCAAAGCCGGTCAAAAAGAGGTATGGCGGGATGTCGCCCTCCGACGGCAGGGCGCCCGTGTATAAATATTCCGTGCCGCCGCAAAAGACGGAGCGGAGGGGGAAACCGGCGTTTTTGATCAGGCTTTTCGCCTCGCGCGCGGGATACCCGGCAAAGGTCGCAAAGTCCTCGGCCGTCGCGGGGCCGAACGCGTGGAAGTAGCGCTTCAGGATCACTTTGCGCGCCTCGTCGCGGTCGACCCAGCGGACGCGGGAGAGCGGCGCGAACGTCTTTTCCGTGCCGGGAGCGTAGGCGATCAAACCGCGGCGGTTCATCTCTTTAAAAAGGCCGCCCCAACCGTTGAAGATCAGCGCGAGCTCGTCCGGCGCCATGCCCTTCGCGCTGCAGGCTTCCTTGAGCGCGTCGCGGCCCGTGACGCCGGAACGGATTTTTTCGAGCGCGAAAGCGGACCAATACTCCATGCGGGCAGGCTCGACGCCCCAACGGTTTTCCCATGTTTCGGGGCGGCCCTTCGCCGAGAGGAACAGCCCGGCCTCGGAGGCGTGGACGGCGTGCAGCGTGTCGCGGAACGTCCAGAGCTTGACGAGCCCGCGCTCCCATGCGGCCGCGTCATAGTCGCTCCCGCGGACAATCAGCGCGTATTTTGGGTTGTTCGCGAACTGCGTTTGCAGACCCAAAAGACCCGAAATCACGGTCCGGCACGGAGCCTTTTCAATCAGGTATTGATTTTTGAGCGTCGCGTACAGCAGATGCCGCCGGTCGATTTCCATTTTACGGTCATTCCTTTCGATTAAACGTCTAAACGTCCAGCGCGGATTATAGGCGGCGCGCGGCGGCGCGGCAGTTTTTGCCGCGGAACGCGAGCCCGACCGCGACGACGGGCTTGCCCGTGTCCGCGCCGTAGCGGCTGCCGATGATTTGCCGCAGGGCGGCCTGTGCCAAGGCGTCCAGATTCTCGCCTTCCGCGGCGGTTTTCAGCTCGAAAACGACGGCTTCGTTTTCCCGCTCGGCCATGACGTCGTATCTGCCGCCGCCGCTTTCACGGTTTGACAGGAGCCTTGTGCAGCCAAGATTGTCTATGCCCATGCGCAGGACACCATACAAAAATATATGATAATAGACCTCGGGCGTGCGTTTCCTGCCGTCGGCGCCCGGTGGTTCGGGCAAGTCAAAATATGACAGGCCCTCCAGCAGAGGCGTGAGGAAACCGGCGATGTCGCGCGCGAGCAGGGCGGGGTCGGCAATGTTTGTAAACAGGCCGTCCAGTGCGGATTGATCCGGTACGAGTTGTCTCAACAGAAAACGGCTCCATACTTCCTGCAGCTCGACGTTCGGGACCGCCACCGCCGCTTTTGTGCCGGATTGCTTTTCCAGCGACAGATAGCCGCTCTGTATGAGCAGGGAATAGAACATATCGTCTGTTTTTTCGGAAAACAGAGTTTGCGGGCTGACCCGGCTCTCAACCGAAACTTGCGCAGTGCTCCCAAATTCCAGCAGGCTGAGAAGCGTGCGTTTTCGCTGAGGATTGAGCAGCGAAACGATGATGTCCATTGTGCCGCTTCTGTTCCAATAGCAATCAAATTCGTTGCCGCCGTCTATCATGCTCATGACGCCGAAGGTATTGTATATGGGTATTCCCTGAACCTTGATGCCGTTGTACCACCGGCGCGCCTCTGCGAGGTCAAAACCCGCCACGCGCGCCAATTCCGACATTTCGTTTTCCGTTATGCCGTAATCGTCGTTGTAGACCGCGTCTTTGAACACATCATATGTCTTGATGTTGTTGAGACCGGAGAACATCCCCTCGTGCGACAGGCGCATCACACCCGTCAAAAGCCCTTTTTTAAGATAAGGGTTGTCTTTTAGCCCGGCGGAGTAAAACTGCGTAAAATAATCCCGGACTTCGGAATAGCGCGCGGCTCTCGCGATGTCCAGCAATAACTTGTCGTATTCGTCGACGAAGATATATGACTTTTTGCCGGTGGCGGCGCAGACGATTTTTGTCAGCAGCAAAAGGCCGTCCGATCTTAAACCTCTTTCCGCAAACCAGTTGCGATAGCTCGTTTGCAGCGCCCCCGTGCAGGCAGGAAGATATTCGTTTGCATACTCGTTGATCATATCAGATATGACGTCGCGGTATGTTTCAAGATTCAAGTTTTTAAAGCTGAACAAAAACACAGGCGCGGAATTTGCCTTTTCCCAAACCGGACTGCTTTTGATGTAGAGATTTTCAAACAGGTCGCGGTGGTCCGCGCTGTCTGTCAGAAAACAGCGCAGCATGTCCATGTTCAGGCTCTTTCCGATGCGCCGTTGGCGTGTGATGAGCTGCGCGGAGGGCGTTTCATTGAGAAAATGCTCGATGAACCGGCTTTTGTCTATATATAACGATTTTTCGGTAATCAGCTTTTCAAACGACGACGTGCCGATGTCCACTTTCGTAATATCGCCGACAAACATAACGCCCGCCACCTCTCTTTCCCGTCCCCGTTCCTCGTGAGCCATTCTCAGCCTGCTTTTAAGTATACCTTTTTCAGGTGGTCGCCGCAATGATTATATGTCGTTGTCTTAATATCGCTGAAATTATTTCGCAGCGAGCGACCTATGTGTTTACTTATGATGTGTTTTAATGTATACTGACATCAAAAGAAAGCATTTGAAGACAAATGGAGGACATTATGTCAGTACAGGTTTCGACAAGAGTTGATGAAAAAACCAAGCAGAAATTTGATTACATTTGCCAAAAAATCGGATTGTCGCCAGCGAGCGCGATGAGTGTCTTTATACAAGCTGTTATCAATGAAAACGGTATCCCATTCGCGCTTAAATACTCCGGGCAAGCAAATTTGGACGATTACGTCCAGCAGAATAAAAGATGGCTTGACGAAGGCCTAGGGCAGTTAAAGCAGGGGAAAGTTCATACGCTGACATTGTCGGAGGACGACTGATGCCATTCGATATAAAATTTGTCGATAACGCGTGGGAAGAATATCACGACGCTGATAAGAAATACCGCGAAACAAT
>JAITSR010000434.1 GCA_031287655.1 Clostridiales bacterium | reverse complement strand
TGGTGATGTTTTGCCTGATGATTGGGGCGACATACCTTGTATTCGCGGGGGCGGATCTGAAACAGGTGGTGACCTTGCTTTGGGTATTCAAGCTGCCGTGGGGATGGGCGGATGTGTCTATGGCTTCACCCGGCGCGGCACAGTTTGCCTTTGGATTTTACGGCGTTATGTTGACCTCCAACGTGCTTGGGCTTATAACAATGATCCTGTTCAAACCGCGTTCGTGGTGCGTATACTGCCCAATGGGGACCATGACGCAGGGCATATGCAAGCTGCAAAACAGAAAGTGCGGACAAAATGGAAGATAAAGCGAAAATCGTGGCGGAATTATTGAAGATTTTGGCAAATGAAAACAGGCTGCTGATTTTGTGCGCGCTCATTGAGGGGGAAAAAACGGTCAATGAAATCGCGGGATTCGTGCCGAAAATCACACAGCCCGCCCTCTCGCAGCACTTATCATTACTGAAAACGGCTGGTATATTGCGTTCGGATAAACAGGGCGTGTACGTCGCCTATTCCATTGCCGACCTGCGCGTGACAGAAGTGATTGCCACACTCAAAAAATACTATTGTGAGGAAGGAGACTGAGTAGAGTTATGAAAGTATTGATTATCGGCGGGGTCGCGGGCGGCGCGACGGCGGCGGCAAGGCTGCGCAGGCTCAACGAGCGCGCGGAGATTGTCCTCTTTGAAAAGGGCGGGTACATCTCCTTTGCCAACTGCGGCCTGCCCTATCACATCGGCGGGGTGATTGACGACCGGAACGAGCTTCTGCTGCAAACGCCGGAGAGCTTTAACAGGCGCTTCAACATTGATGTGCGGGTATTCAGCGAGGTCATAAGCATCGACCGGGCCGCGAGACGGGTGTCCGTCAAAAATCTGACAACCGGCGAGGTTTACGGCGAGGGCTACGATAAACTGATTCTGTCCCCGGGCGCGGCGCCCATTCGTCCGGAAATCCCCGGTATTGACGCGAAGGGCGTATTCACATTGCGGAACGTGGCGGATATGGACAAAATCATAGAGCATATTCGCGCCGCGCGCGCGAAAACCGCCGTGATTGCGGGCGGCGGGTATATCGGTGTCGAAATGGCGGAAAACTTAAAGCGCGCGGGGCTTGATGTCAGCATAATACAGCGCTCGGAGCATGTCGTCGCCCCGCTGGATTATGATATGGCTTGCGACGTTCACCGCCACTTGCGGCAGAACGGCGTAAAGCTGTATCTGAACAACGAGGTTGCGGCAATATCTAAAGCCGCCGACGGATTAAAAATCACGCTGAAGGACGGCGATCTATCCGCCGATTTGCTGATGATAGCGGTGGGCGTCCGCCCCGAAAGCGGGCTTGCGTCCGCGTGCGGGCTTGCCGTAAACGAGCGCGGCGGGATCATCGTGGACAGCCGTATGAAAACCTCCGACGACGATATATACGCGGTCGGCGACGCGGTGGCTGTGACGGACACCGTGACAAAACAGTCGGCGCAAATCCCGCTCGCGGGTCCCGCCAACAAGCAGGGGCGCATTGCCGCCGACAACATCTGCGGGCTTGACTCGGAATATGAAAGCGCGCAGGGGTCGGCAATCCTAAAGGTGTTTGAGCTGACCGTCGCCACGACCGGCATAAACGAAGCGGCGGCAAAGCGGCAAAAGCTGAACTGCGATAAAATTTACGCGTGGTCGCCCGGTCACGCGGGATACTATCCGGGCTCAAAACCAATGTCAATCAAGGTGATTTTTGAGAAGGGACGCGGCAAAATCCTCGGCGCGCAAATCGTCGGCTTTGACGGTGTGGACAAGCGATGTGATCTGCTCGCGGCCGCCGTGCGGCTCGGGCTTACCGCGGGCGATCTGACCAAGTTGGAATTGTGCTACGCCCCGCCCTATGGTTCGGCGAAAGACCCGGTGAACATGGTCGGCTATATGATAGAGAACGTACTCGGCGGCATGGTGAAAAACTTCCATTGGCATGAGGTCGATTCGCTGCCGCGGGACGGCTCCGTGACACTGCTGGACGTGAGGTCGCCGATCGAGCTTCGCGCGGGAAAAATCGACGGCTTTATCAATATACCCCTTGACGATTTGCGCGCGCGAATCAGCGAACTGCCGAAAGCCAAGCCCGTGTATGTCCATTGCCACAGCGGGCAGCGCAGCTATATCGCCGCCCGGATTCTGGCTCAAAACGGATACGAGGCGTATAACCTGAGCGGCGGTTTCAGGCTTTATAAGAGCATAATGACGCGTTGAGGATATCGTCGATAGACTTGTCGAGGGAGCGTCGGTCGGCTTCCGTGAGCGGCAGCAGCGGCAGGCGCGGGTCGCCGCCGAAGAAGCCGTTTTTGTCCATCGCGTATTTTACGGCGGCGACGCCAAACGCGCCGGAGACGACGCCGTTCAGGAGGATCATGCGGCGGTTCTTCGCCCTTAGCGTCTCGTAATCCCCTTTTAGGAACGCGTCATACACCTCCAGCACGACGTTCGGGTAGCTGTTCGCGAGCGACGCGACGACGCCCGCGCCGCCGTTCATCAGGCAGCCAAGGAACGTATTCGCGGTGCCGGAGAGTACCGTAAACCCCTCCGGGGCGGTGGAGAGCAGCTTTTCGATGCCGCCCGCCGAGGAGTCCTTGATCCCGACGATGTTCGGGTGCGCCGCGCAGACCGAGAGGACGCCCGCGCCGATGTCGAGGCCGCCTGCGAACTGCGGCGCTTTGTACAGCGTACAGGGGATTTCGAGCGCCGAGGCGACGTCCGTAAAATAGCGGATCAGCGCCGCGTCCTTCATCTGGCTCTTAAAATAGGAGGGCGGCAGGAGCGCGATATAGTCCGCGCCGAGTTCCTGCGCCTCTCGCGCAAAGGCGATCGTCTCGCGCGTCGACTCAAAAATACTGCCGACGATCAGCGTTTGGCCCTTGGCCTTGCGCGACGCGGCGCACTTGACGACCGCGCGCTTCTCGTCCGTCGTCAAAGATTTGTTCTCGCCGTTCGAGCCGAGCGCGAGATAGCCGTGCAGCCCGGAGACCGCGTAGCGCTCCATATTTTCCTCCAGCGCTTTTGATGCGAGCGCGCCGTTCGCGTCAAACGGCGTCGTGATCGGCGCGAACACGCCTTTTAGCGGC